>NZ_MTPV01000073.1:0-36216 GCF_002009585.1 Arthrobacter sp. SRS-W-1-2016
CCAGCAAGGTCCGCGACGCCTGGCCGCAGCTCATCGTGGAACACGTGGACTCCGTGGGCGTCTCCGAAGAACCCCAGATCGGCGACACCCTCCAGGTCAACGCCTACATCGCCCTCCACGAACTCACGCCCGAGGACGTGTCGGTTGAGGTGGCGTATGGGCGGGCTCAGGACGGAGACGAGCTGGAGGATATTGCCCTGGTCGAGCTGACCGAAACGGAGGACCTCGGCAACGGGCGCCACCTGTTCACCGGGTCCATCCTGATCAACCGCTCCGGATCCTTCGGCTACACCGTCCGGGTCTTCCCGAAGCACCCCTCCCTGGCCTCGAAGGCCGAACTGGGGCTCATCGCGAACGCCTGAAAGTGCGCGCCCCCGCTGCCGTTCGGGCAGCGGGGGCGCGTTTCGTTAAAGCGGTGCCCGCCCAGCGGGAGTCAGCAGCAACCGCAGCTTTCCCGCACCACAAGCTCCACGGGCAGCTCTTGGGCCACGGGCGCGGATCCGGGATTGGCGATCTGGTGGATGAGGATGCTGGCAGCGGCGCGTCCGAGGGCGATCATGGGCTGCCTGACGGTGGTGAGCGTGGGGCGGTTGACGCGGCCGGCCGCCAAGCCATCGAAACCCGTCACGGCAATCCGTCCCGGCACGTCCACTCCGGCCCGTTCCAGGGCATCCAGAAACAGGAGCGCCTCGGCATCGACGGAACAGACGAGGGCGTCAGGAAGTGCGGCCCCTGAGAGCAATCGCTGGATGGTCGCGTCCGCGTCTTCGGCGAGATTGACCCCGGAGTTCAACGTACCGCGCGCGTCCCGCCCCGGCGCGGGCAGCGTTTGGGTGTCCAACCCCGCCCCTGCCATGGCTTGGACGTACCCGGCGAAGCGCTGCTCACGGTCCGGCGAGCCGGACGGGCCGGCAAAGGTGATGGCCCGGTGTCCGTGGTGGTGGATCAAATGGTTCGTGAGGAGCCGCATGCCTGCTGTGTTCTCCACGGAGACCCTGTTCAGCCCTGTCTCTTCCGGCGGTTCGGCCAGCTCCACTACGGGAATCCGTTCGGCGATCCGCCGCAGGACCTCGACCGGAAACGTGTTGGGGAACACCGCCAGCCCGTCCACGCGGCCGGCAATGTCGTTGATGTCCGCCTCGGATCTGCCGCCACCACCCTCGCCCACCATGAGCACGAAGCCACGCCTGCGGCATTCCATTTCAACGCCGCGCTGCACCTCGTCGTGATAAAGCGGGAAGAGGCGAAACTCGTCATTGGCGTCGTCGGAGAACAGATCCCGGGGCAGGAGCGCGTCCGCCTCGCCGTGGACGCGGGCCGCTCCGGCGCCTGCACGGTTGAAGTAGTCGTAGGAGAAAAGGCCGATTGCTCCCGTCTTCCCCCGGGCCAGGCCCCTGGCGCTGGCACTGGGCAGGTATCCGAGTTCGTGTGCGGCGTCCATCACCAGTTTCCTGGTGGATTCTCGCACCCGGTGCGGCCGGGTGAAGGAGAGCGATACCGTCGCAATCGAGACGGCGGCGCGCTCGGCGACGTCGTAGATTGTTGGTTTCCTGGCCATGGCGACTCCTTTTCCGGCCCCCAGTCTAGGGGCATGCCGCTCCGTGGCCGTTCGTGGCGTGCCCGGATCCGGAAGCGGCGAAAAAGTCGAAGCGCTTAAGCGATTGACGCCCTCTGAGGCCCATGAAAGCGTATTTATTGGCTCCAACCCGAGATCAGTGAAAAGACAGGAATTCCGTGGGCATTCAGCAGGAAGCAACGGCAGCACGCCTCAGGGTGGGCGTTGTGGGCATCGGATGGGCCGGTCAACAGCACCTTAAGGCCTACAGCGCCATCGACGGTGTGGAGATCGTCGCTGTCGCCGGGATGGAAGAGGATCTCCTCGCCCAGATGAAGCAGGAATACCACATTCCGCATGCTTTCGCGCGCTGGGAAGACATGATCGGGCTGGAAGGTCTGGATGCCATCAGTGTCGCCGTTCCGACCTTCCTGCACGCTCCGATTTCCATAGCAGCCCTGGAGCGCGGACTGCACGTGCTGAGCGAAAAACCACTGGCACGCAACGGTGAAGAAGGACGCGCCATGGTCGAGACGGCCCGGAAGGCCGGCCGCGTCCTGGATGTTGCGTTCAACCACCGCCGCCGCGGCGACATCCAAAAACTCAAGAGCATCATCGACGACGGCGGACTCGGACGTCCGTACTACGCCAAGGGTTCCTGGCTGCGCCGCGCCGGCATTCCTACCCTGGGCAGCTGGTTCACCAATCCGGAGCTGGCCGGCGGCGGTCCACTGGCTGACATTGGAGTCCACGTGCTGGACTACTCGCTCTACCTATTGGGCGAGCCCAAGGTCCTGTCCGTTTCGGCGCAGACGCACTCGGAACTGGGGCCGCTGGGCCGTGGCGGCAGTGCCCGCTACACAGCAGGTCCCGCGAGCCACAAGTTCGACGTGGAGGACTTCGCCACTGCCTTCATCCGGCTCGAAGGCGGCGGCACCTTGATCCTCGAGGCGGGTTGGGCCAGCTACCGCGAGGTGGACGACCTGCTCGACTTCACGGTCTACGGGACCGACGGCGGTGCCGAACTGCGCGCCGTCGGGGCCCCGCTTCAGCCGGTCGGCAGCCTGAGAATCTTCACGGAGAAGGACGGCGAAAACGCCGACTACGAGCCCGAAGCGATCCCAGGCCTTGCCCACCAGGCCGTCGTCGACGACTTCATCGCCGCGGTCCGCGGTGGGGAGACTGTGTGGGGACTGCACGACGGCTCGCTTGCGCTGAGCCGGGCCCTCATCCTTGATGCCTGTTACAAGTCCGCCGTCGAACAACGCGAAGTGGTGCTCTGATGACCGACAAGAAGCTGAAGATCGTCGTCTGGAACGAAGCCGTCCACGAGGCCCGCAACCAACCGGACACCATGGCGGACATGTACCCGGACGGCATCCACGGTGCCATCGCGGCGGGCTTGCAGGGCTTCTACCCGGATGCCGACATCACGACGGCGACCCTCGCCGATCCCGAACACGGCTTGGCTGAGGAAACTCTTGCGGCCACCGACGTCCTGCTCTGGTGGGGGCACATCGCGCACCACGAGGTGAGCGACGAGGTTGTGGAACGCGTCCAGCGTCACGTCCTCGGCGGGATGGGACTCGTGGTGCTGCACTCAGGGCATTTCGCGAAGATCTTCACCCGGTTGCTGGGCACCACGTGTTCGCTCAAATGGCGAAACGACGGCGAACGCGAACTGGTGTGGACGGTCAAGCCATCGCATCCGATCGCGGCCGGCGTCGAGAGCCCTATCCTGATCCCTAAACAGGAGATGTACGGCGAACTCTTCGACATCCCGGAGCCGGACGACCTGATCTTCATCAGCTCGTTCGAAGGCGGGGAGGTGTTCCGCTCCGGCGTGACGTTCTCCCGCGGCAAGGGGCGGATCTTCTACTTCAGCCCCGGTGACCAGGAGTACCCCGTTTACCACGAGCCGCAGATCCAGAGGGTCATCGCGAACGGCGTGGGCTGGGTGGCGCAGCCCGATCAGTTCCGGGATGCCCCGGCAGTGAGCAACCCGGCCCGGGACTGGTTTCTGGCTACCTGAAATCCCGGGAGTTGGACTTCGCTGCCAGGACCAGGGATTCCAGCTTGTCCGCCACGAGGTTGGTGACTCCTTCCGGCGATCGTTCGAGGAACCCGCGGACGATCAACGCGGATGATTCGCGGGCGACGCGGCGATGCCTCTTCCAGAGGCCAACGCTGCAGATGACGTTGAGGATGCCGCTCTCGTCCTCCAGATTGACGAAGGTGATCCCTTGCGCGGTCTGGGGGCGTTGGCGGTGGGTCACGACGCCGGCCACTTCAACACGGGTGCCGGACTCGACCTGGGAGAGCCGGTCCACCCGCAGCACCCCCCTGGAATCCAGGTTTCCGCGCGCATGGCGCATCGGGTGGTCATCGGTACTGATGCCTGTGGCCCACATGTCGTAGGCAACATTTTCCAGGGGGGAAAGCTCAGGCAGCAGCGGCGGCTGGACGGCGACATGGGTCCCTGGCAACTGTCCTTCCCGCTCGAGCGCGGCATCGCCGGCCTGCCACAGTGCTTCGCGGCGGTTCATCCCCAGCGAATCGAGTGCGCCGGCGGATGCGAGTGCCTCCAGCTGGTCCGCGCTGAGGCTTGCGCGGCGGGACAGATCGGCCATGTCCCGGTAGGCGCCATGTTCCTCGCGCTCGGTGACGATGCGCTTCGCCACCTCGGCGCCGATGGACGTGACGCCGTCGAGCCCCAACCGCACAGCGCGTGAGCCATCCCGCCGGTGCAGGTGGTCTTCGCGTGGTCGATCCCGCTGGAAGAGGCCGATCTCCGGCTGATGGAAGTCCAGGCAGGAATCCATGCCGCCCACCTGTCCCGTTTCAGCTCTTCCAGCCTCGTCGAGCACTTCGAGGGTCGCCTCGGCCAGGGAATGCAGTACATCCGGGCGCAACACCTGGACCCCGTGCCTGCGGGCATCCGCCACGAGGGTTTGCGGAGAGTAGAAGCCCATGGGTTGCGCCCGGAGCAGGGACGCGAGGAATGCGCCGGGATAATGGAGCTTCAGCCACGAGCTTGCGTAGACCAACACCGCGAAGCTCAAGGAATGCGATTCCGCGAAGCCGAAGTTCGCAAACGCCTGGATCTTGCCGTAGATGGCGTCGGCGTCGTCCTTGCTGATCCCGTTGGCCGCCATTCCCGCATAGAGCTTGGCCTCGAGCGACTCGATCTTCTCCCGGCCCCGTTTGGAGCCCATCGCGCGGCGGAGCAGGTCCGCGTCCTCGGCAGTGCAGCCGCCCACGGCCACCGCCATCTGCATGAGCTGCTCCTGGAACAAGGGCACACCCAAGGTCCGCTTGAGCACTGGCTCCAGCAATGGATGGAGATACGTGACTTTTTCCGTGCCTGCGCGGCGCCGGATGTACGGGTGGACGGCGCCTCCTTGGACGGGACCCGGGCGGATCAGCGCGATTTCGACCACCAGATCGTAGAATTCCCTCGGTTTCAGCCGCGGCAGCGTGCTGATCTGGGCCCGTGATTCCACTTGGAAGACCCCGATCGAGTCGGCCCGGCAGAGCATGTCGTAGACGGCCGGTTCTTCCCGCGGGATGGTTTCGATGGTCCAACGCTCCCCGAAATGCTTGTCGATCAAATCAAAGGAGTACTGCAGGGCGGCGAGCATGCCCAAGCCGAGGAGGTCGAACTTGACCAGGCCCATCCATTCGCAATCGTCCTTGTCCCATTGCAGAACTGTCCGGTTTTCCATCCGGGCACGCTCGATGGGTACCACTTCGCCGACAGGCCGTTCGGTGAGGACCATGCCGCCGGAGTGGATGCCCAGGTGCCGGGGGAAGCCCAGTATCTGGTCAGCAAGGTCCAGGACCGGAGCCGGGATGTTGTTGGTTTTGCCGTCGCTGAGATCCCCCCAGTGATCGAGCCGCTTGGACCACGCGTCCTGCTGGCCTTGGCTGTAGCCGAGCGCCTTGGCGATGTCCCTGACGGCGTTCTTCGGCCTGTAACTGATGACATTCGCTACTTGGGCCGCGTTGAATCGTCCGTATTTGCGGTAGACGTACTGGATGACTTCTTCCCGCCGGTCCGAGTCGAAATCGACGTCGATATCCGGTTCTTCCTCGCGGAGGCTGGAGAGGAAACGCTCGAACGGAAGGTTGTAGAAGATACTGTCGACGGCGGTGATCCCCAGCGCGTAGCAGACGGCCGAGTTGGCCGCGGAACCCCGGCCTTGGCAGAGGATGCCGCGGGAACGCGCAAACTGCACGATGTCGTGCACAATCAGGAAATAGCCGGGGAAGTTCTTCGCCTCGATGACTGCGAGTTCCTGTTCGATCCGGCTATGGACCCGTTCGTCGGCGTCCGGATATTTGTCCTTGATGCCTTCTTCGACAAGTTGCCGCAGCCAGGTGATGAGGCTGTGCCCGGCAGGGACATCAAGCTTGGGGAGCTTCGGGCGGGCTGCCCTTAACTGGAACGCAAGCTCGTCAGCGATTTCGACGGTCCGTTCGACCGCGCCGGGATAGCGGGCGAACCGTGCTGCCATCTCGGAACCGCTCCGCACATGGGCGCCGCTGCTTGCGGGCAGCCAACCGTCCAGCTCCTCCAGGCTGCGGCGTGCCCGGACAGCCGCCATGGCAGTTGCCAGCGGAAATCCCTCCGGGGACGCATAGTGCACGGCGTTGCTGGCGATGAAAGGCAGGCCTGCGCGCTCGGCAATCCGGACGAGGGCGTCGTTGTGGCTGCTGTCGAGGGGATTCCCGTGATCAAAGAGCTCCACCACCACGTTTTCCCGCCCGAATCTCTCGATCAACGCGTCCACCTCAAAGGCGGCTGCTTGCTCGCCGTCGCGCATAAGGGCCCTCCGGACTGAGCCTTTGCGGCATCCGGTGAGCACCACGCAGTGGTCCTTCAGGGAATGCGCCAGCGCATCGAGGTCATAGATGGGGTGGCCTTTCTCGGCATCGGCGGCCAGATGCGCGGCGGTCATCGCCCCTGCCAAGCGGTGGTAGCCCTCTTCCTGGCGTGCGAGGACGAGCAAATGGTCGCCTTCGGGGTCGGCTTCGCCTTGTTGGGGTTTGCTGAGCCCGAGCGACAGCTCAGCGCCGAACACGGTTTTCAGCTCGTAGGCTTCGGCGGCCTCCGCCATTCGCACGATCCCGTAGAAGCCGTCGTGGTCGGTCAGTGCGAGGGCATGGAGGCCAAGCCGGACTGCCTCCTCAACCAGTTTCTCGGGTGACGAGGCGCCGTCCAGGAAGCTGTAGTGGGAATGCGCGTGCAGTTCGGCATAGGGCACGACGCCGGCACCCGCCTTGGACACAACCCTTGCGGGATCGAGGGGGACCGGACGGTAAGGCCCGCGTTTCCTCGACCAGGCGGGGCTGTCGCCGCCGTCTCCTTTGGCCTTGCCGATCTCCGGCACGCGCCGGTCTGAGAGCGTGCGTTCGAACTCCGACCATGGGATCGACGGGTTGTTCCAAGCCATCTTTGTCTTCCTGCCTAAAGTTCAGTGTCTGGTGTTCAGTCGTAGCGGGCCTCTGCCCACCAGTTCTGCTCGTCCAGGAGAAGGAGCCACGCCTCTCCGTTTCCGTCCACAAGCTGGAACCGGTCCGCTTCGAGGCGGTGGTCGGCGTCCCACCATCTCTGCCGCAGCGGCCAGGGGCCGGCCCACTGAGCTACCAGCCGGCGTCGTGCAGGGTCTCCTCCGGGACAGAACCACATGGGCGGGGCAAGCAATCCGCCACGGTGGTCTGTACGGACTTTTTCCTTGTTCGCATCAAGAAGCAGGACAGGGATGAGGGAAGCGAACACCGTGGCGGGCTGCGGGTCTGGAATCCTGCCGGGCCACGGTCTGGTGGCCAGGGCGGCCGCTCCCGTGGGCAAGGCGTCTCCCCAAGGAACCAGGCGGCGCCGTTCGGCCAGCAGCCGGCCTCCGGAAATCGCGGGCACTACGACGGCTTCATGTCCCAGCATGCTTTGGATCCGGCTGAGTCCATGATGAATCTGCTCCTCGGCTCCGTCTCCGAAGAGCGCCCGCCCATGATGGGCGATGGAATCCACCCGGACGGGGACGAACTCGACCCGCGCGACCGGTGACGACAGCCCGCCGCGGGCCATGCCGGCGTCGTGCGTTCCGCCGTCGGCTGTTTTATCGCTGGCCTGGGCAGGGGGCTGCGACTGAAGCTGCCAACGCACCCTGTCCACGACGTCGCTGGCCGTGAAGTGGCGGGGGTGGCCCCACGTCCGCTCGGAGCGGCTCCCGGCTTCGTCAGTGATGAGGATCCTCAGCTCCGTGCAGACCAGGCCTTCCGTCTGCACCCCGGCTACAAAGGCGTCTGCCGTGGCGCGGAGCTGGAAGGCGAGTTGGTCAACCCGGTCCAGGCCGGGTTCGAAGTCCGCCCGTTGATCCAGTTTCCGCGGGGGAGTCCGGGGGACCACCTTGCGGGGATCCTGGCCGCTTGCCAGGGCGTGTGCAGTGATTCCGGCAGCCCCGAAACGGGCCCGGACATCTGCAGCAGGAAGTGTGGCGAAATTCCCCAAAGTGAAGACGCCAAGGCGTTTGAGCAAGGAAGCCAGCTTCGGCTGGCCAAGCACCTCCACCGGGAAGGGGGCCAGGAAATCCCGGGAAGAACCCGGCGGGAGCACAAGAACGGCAGAGAGTTCGCTGGTGCTCCGGGCTGCTTGCTCGGCGGCAAACACGGAATCGGCGATCCCCACCCTTGCCTCCACGCCGAGGCGGTCCGCCGATTCAAGCACGGCACCCGCGGCCGCTTCTTCTCCGCCGTAATACCGGGCAGCACCCTTGGCCCGGATAGCGCAGAGGCCGGGGCGAAGCACTTCCACTCCAGGAGTCCGTTCCTCAAGGGAGGAGACCACAGGCTCGAATTCCCTCGCATCCCGCGCCGGATCAACGGCACACACCACCAGCTCAGGGCAGCGGGTCTGCGCTTCCCTGAGCCGCAAGCCCCGGACCACTCCTTCTGCCCGGGCTTCCGCGGAGCAAGCAGCTATGACACCTTTGCCTATGACTGCCACGGGTACATCAGGTGGCAGGGCATCTGCCAAACGGGCGGCGACAAGGGGCCAATCCGGGAACCATGTCACCAAGGCGCGCACCGGGGTTTCGAGCTGAAACAGCATCAGGCTCCCATCCGATGGCGGGACAGATCCACCGGAGCGCTGTCCGTCAGATCCACGGAGGCCCTGCGGGAACTACCCCGCAGGGCGACCTCGAGCTCGACCTCCTGCTTGGAGAGATGTCCATGGCCCTGCCCGAGCCCTGCCCACTCATATCCATTCACTTGCAGGACGGCTTCACTCTGCGGCCATGGTCCCAGGACAAGAAGGACGGCACTCCGCTCCCGGAGCCTTGCTCCCAAGCGGGCAGCCTCGGCGGGTGCGACTCTTTCCGGGGCATGCGCAAGCACCACCGAGAGCACGTCCGCCATGGCGGCGATCACCTGCGCCCAATTGGTCCCGGGATCAGGCACCAGTACCAGCCGGTCGAGCGCAATGCCGAAACCCGCCGCCGCCTCGACTCCGAAGTCCGGCAGTCCGGCTACCCCGCACCATGAGCCATTGCGTGACGGCCCGGCTAACAAGGCCATGGCCAGCGACATGGATCCCTGTATGGAGTAGGCCGCACCCGGGCGCAACCCGCCCGGGAGGAGCCTGCTGAGTGAGGGGAGCACTGGCAGTGAGCGTTCGCTTCCTCGCTTGCCCTGCATGAGGTGGATCTGCGCCTGCAAGTCATCGCGCAGCGAAGCCGGCGATGCGGAAGACAGGCGAGGAGACATACTTCAATTTTCGAACATATATTCGAATGAGTCAATCGGGAACGGATCCCCCTCCAAGGGTTGGCCCCCTCAACGATCTACCGTTCTTGACGCGGATTCCCTGTTTCCGGGCGCGTGGTTCGGGGTCGCCGCGACAACGTCCGGGGCGAAACTGGTCAGTTGTCGAGGGCAGGGTGCATGGAGGAACTTTCGGGTGGGAGCGAGGCCTAGCGGCTCGTTATCGCGGCATGGAGAGCTGCGGCGTTTTCGGCGAGCCATGCCTGGCGGCGAAGAATCTTGTCCCCGACGCCTTCGTCCCACATCCGTTTCCAGCCGCCGCCCTTGGTGAGCGCCCGGTGCCTCATCAGATGCCAGGAGCGGTCCGCGGCGTTCCGGGCCACGTGGACTACCTTGGCGCGGTCAGCAGGACCCAGGCCATAGGCGTCCACCAGCACGGCGGCACGGGAGGCGGCGTCGACCCCGCGCATGACGGGATCTCGGTCGGTGACGGGCATCCAGGCGCCCCACCAGAGGAGCAAGTTCGCGACTTCTTCAGCCCGGGTCGCGGGGCGCAGCAAATCGAAGTCGATCAGGGCGACGGCGGTGCCGTCCCGGAAAACGACATTCTCCGGGGTGATGTCCATGTGGGCGAGGAATGTTGCCGGTCCCGCGATCGAGCCGGGGCACCCAAGGGGATCAGCGCCGTCGTGCGGGTACGCCCAGTCCGGTACCCCAAGCGGCTGCACGGCGTCATCGTAGGCCCGCACCAAGCGCGCGACGCTGATGGCGCTCGATTCGTCGGCGACCCGGCGTGGCCAAGGGCGGCCGGCGGCGTCGCCGGGAACGAAACTCAGGGTGTCCCTGCCGCTTTCGTCGATGCCGAGGAAGCGCGGCGCCCCCTGGAAGCCGGCCGATTGGAGGAAATCCAGGACGCGGCGGACCCGCGGAGAAGCGTCGCTCACAGGGCGCCGCACTGTATCGCCCACCCGGACGAGCCCCTCCGTCACGTCCCCGCCAAGGAGCGGAACGGCAGGTTCCGGCTGGCCACACTCGACGTAGGGACGGGCATCGGTATCCATCGTCCGATGCTGCCACGGCCCGGTCGATGGCGCCAGCCGGTGCGGTCCGGGCAGGGGCGCCTGCTCCAAGCGGTAATGTCATCAGCGATGGAAGATCTGGGCGGCACCGTACTGACAGCGGCTGGAGCCTTTGCCGCGACAAACCTCGACGACCTCCTGGTCTTGTCCGTTCTTTTCTTGTCGGCCAGGACCCGGACGCTGCCAAGACTCTGGAGAATCTGGGTAGGCCAGTACATCGGCATCGGAATACTGACCGTGGTGGCGGCCGCGGCGGCATTGGCGCTCACTCCGGTCCCGGTTGAGTGGGTGGGGTTCCTCGGGCTGGTACCGCTTGCTTTGGGGTGCTACGCCTTGCTCAAGGTCGCCCGCCCGTCCGGACATCCACCGAAGCCGCGCTCGCTGAACGTGCCCGTGGTTGTCGCGGTGACAGTAGCCAACGGTGGAGACAACATCTCGGTATACATTCCGCTTTTCCGCTCGCTGGGGCCGGCGGCTTCGGCGACGACGGGGCTCACCTTCGCGGTGATGGTGGCGGTGTGGTGCGCAGCGGGCTTCTGGCTGACCGCGCACCCGAAGGTGGGTGAGCTCTGCCGCCGGGCTGGAAACCGGGTTATTCCCGTGGTGTACATCGCCCTCGGGATCACCATCATTGTCCGCTCCGGAGTCATCGCCCTGCTGGTGCAGCCTTGATCTGCACGTAGCGTGATCTGCACGTAGCGTGCAGGTTTCTCCCATTCGGAAGTGATATGACTGCGGGTGGGTTTCAACCGGAAGCGCGCAGGAGGATTGGCAGGGTATGTTCCGAGGTTGGTTTGTTGTAGGCGCTCTGGTGGTGCTCTTCGGGGCAGCGGCTGTGTTGGGGTTCGGAGCCATCTTCCGGGCCAAGAGTGTGGCGGCACGGATTGACGCGGCCGCGGCGGGACTATTGGCCGCAACCATGGCGGCGGTAGGGCTCGGATGGGCCCAGCTAGGTGTCGTCCCCTTGGGAGCAGCGATTGGCCTTGTCTTCCTCCTTTTCGTCATCAGAATCGTGTACAGGAGCTCGGGTCCCGGCGAGGCAGGGCGATGGTCCGCCATCTACAGTGCCCTGGTGGCGGCGCTTTCGGGCTGGGTGCTGCTTTCCGCGTCGAGCGGAGCCGGATCGGTGTCGGATCATCCAGGCCACCAACTGGGCATCATCCTTGCCGACATCATGGGCGCCCTGCTCATGATTTTCGCCGCCACCGGGTGGGTGCTGGGCACCTTCGCGATGCCGGCCGAGAGCAAATCGCACGCCGTTCCCCGGTGGAAGGGCCTGCGTGAGGCGCTGATGGCTGCCGGACTTGCCGTCGCGTTGTTCGCGATATCCTAGCTCGATCCACCCAGCCCCGCACCGCCCTGAACCACCGGGTGGTGGCTTTAGAATGGAGCCATGATCGATATTTCGGTCGAGAAGATTGCCCTTCTCCTGATCATTGCCGTGTTGGTCCTTGGGCCGACCAAGCTTCCAGAGTATGCAAGGAAGCTTGGGCGGCTCATCCGCGAACTGCGGCGCATGGCCTCCGGCGCGCAGGAAAAGCTCCGGCAGGAGCTCGGCCCGGAATTCGAGGACATCGATTGGCGGAAAATGGATCCACGCCAATACGATCCTCGCCGCATTATCCGTGAAGCCCTCCTCGAGGACGAACCGCTGCCTGAGCCTTCCGTCCCAGCCCAAATGCAGCATCCTGTACAGCCTCCCGCCCGCCCGGTTATGCGGCTGGCGGCCGGGCAGAAGGCCCCTTTCGACGACGAGTCCACCTGATCCGTCAGTCGAGGCGCGGTGTGCGCGGGGGAGCGGTACGACGCTCGCCTGTCGCTTCGAAGGACGCAGCCAAGGCGAGCAGTGCGGTGTCGTCATAGGCGCGCCCGGCGAACGTGAGCCCGACGGGCATGCCGATATCGCTCATGGTTCCCATCGGCACTGTGACGGTCGGGATTCCCAGATGCCGCGGAACGAGGTTGCCGTTGGCCACCCAGACGCCGTTGCGCCAGCCGAGATCGGCTGAGGATTCGTTGATGTCCATGTCCGCCGGTCCGACGTCGGCGGCGGCGGGGAAGATGACGGCGTCCAGCTTGAGACCGTCCATCCATTCCTCGAGGTCCACCCGCCGGGTCTCTTCGAGTCCGCGCAGGCCTTCTTCGAGGAACGGGATGTCGGTGACGGACGCGACCCGACGCGCGCGGATGTGCGCGGGATAGTCGGCGATGTCGTCATCGAAACCGTCATAGCGGTCCGGAAGCGCCCCTTCCGGGTGCGGGAAGATCGCCCCGCCGTCGACGTTGGCCAGGCTGTTGAGCGCCGGGTCGCCGTTTGCCGAGAGGAAATCGTCCCAGGCCCACGCCGAGAGATCGACTATTTCCCGCCGGAGGAACTCCGGGCTCACCAGTCCGCGGGTGGCTATGGTGGGTGCGCCCGGGCGGTCGCCTTCGTAGTTGGAGACCACAGGGAAGTCCACCAACACCACCTCGGCACCGGCGGCTTCGAGGTCGCGCCGGGCAGCCTCCCATAGGTCCATCACCGAATCGCGCGTCCGGATTCGTTGGCCCGTGGGTCCGCCGATGCCCGGAGTTTCGCTGGTACCGGCCTCGAAGTCTACGTTGATGTACATGCGCGGCACTCCGAGGCGTTTCCCCTTCAACGGCGAGCGGGCGCCGTCGAGGTCGGATGGTGCCAGCGCCGGATAGGAAGCCGGACGGACCCTTGACGCGGCCGGGACCTCCACCCACGGCTGCGCACGCCAGAAGTCGCCGCGGGTTTCGGCGTCGTCGGCAACGATGACATCGAGCAGTTCCAAGAGGTCCGCCATGGAGCGCGTGTGGGGGACCACCACATCCATGGTGGGGACCAGCGGCCAGTTGCCACGCACTGAAATGACTCCGCGCGAGGGGGTGTAGGCGCACAAGGCATTGTTCGACGCCGGTGCGCGGCCACTTGACCAGGTCTCCTCGCCCAGGCCGAAGGCTCCGAAGCTCGCGGCGGTCGCGGTTCCCGAGCCGTTCGAGGATCCGGATCCGAAGGCCGCGGTGAGGAAATCGCCGTTGTAGGGGCTCTCGGCGCGTCCATAGACGCCGCGCTGCATGCCGCCGTTGGCCATGGGTGGCATGTTGGTCAGGCCGATCAGCACAGCGCCTGCCGCGCGGAGGCGTTCGATGGTGAAGGCATCGCGTTGGGCGATGAGGTTTTCGAAGGCGGGGGAGCCCGCGGCGGCCGTGAGCCCTTTGGCCAGGTAGCTGTCCTTGGCAGTGTAGGGAATGCCGTCGAGGGGCCCGAGGACGCTGCCGTTTGCCCTGCGTTCGTCGGAGGCCCGGGCATCGGCGAGCGCTTCAGGGTTCATCACAACCAGGGCGTTCAATCTGATGCCGTTGCGGTCGTAGGCGTCGATGCGGTCCAGATACGCCTGGGTGAGTTCCTCGCTGGTTACCTCGCCTGTCTCCAGCGCTGCACGCAACTGCGCAATGGAGGCCTCGACGACGTCGAAGCGGCTCATCGTGCAGCCGGCCTGGTGAGCGTGGGCTGCTGTTGCGTGATGCAGTGGATTCCTCCGCCCCTGGCAAGGATTGGCCGGGCGTCCACGGTGACGACGCGGCGGCCCGGATACGCCTCGGCCAGGATGTCCGCGGCCAAGGCGTCGGCCCGTTCTTCGCCGTAGCCGCACGCAATCACGCCGCCATTGACCACGAGATGGTTGACGTAGCTCCAATCGACGAAGCCTTCGTCATCGCGCAGGGTCTCGGGTGCGGGAAGCAAGGTGATCTCGAACGGCTTGCCTGTGGCGTCCTGTTGGGTTTCGAAGAACCGTTGGAGGGTGCGGCTGACCTCGAAGTCGGGGTGACCTGGATTGGTCTGCGAGTGCAGCAGGACCCGGCCTGGCGAAGGAAGTGTCGCCACCATGTCGATGTGGCCGCGCGTACCGAGGTCTTCGTAGTCACGAGTGAGTCCCCGCGGCACCCAGACGGTGTGGGTAGTGCCCAGCGTGCGTGACAGTTCGGCTTCGACGCGCGCCTTGTCTGCGGAGGGGTTCCGGCGTGGATCCAGTTGGACGGTTTCGGTGACGAGCACGGTTCCTTCACCGTCGACGTGGATGGCGCCGCCTTCGTTGACCAGCAAGGAAGTAACCAGTTCCGCGCCGGACGCTTCGGCGACAAACCGGGCCATGCCCGCGCTCTTCTGCCATTCGGACCAGGCCGGTGCGCCCCAGCCGTTGAAGATCCAGTCGACTGCGCCCAGCACGCCGGGACGCTCGTCGTCGACGACGAAGGTGGGTCCGACGTCGCGCATCCAGAATTCGTCGAGGGGCGCCTCAAGCTGTTCGATCCCGGCGCCGAGCATCCGGCTGGCCCTGTCCCGTTCGCTGGGGTCGACCACCATGGTGACGGGCTCGAACTCGGACACCGCGTGCGCGACGGCGGTCCATGCCGCATACGCTTCTTCCGCCGACGCGGCGTCGTCGCCCAAGGTCAGACCAGTGCGGGGGAACGCCATCCAGATGCGCTCATGGGGTGCGGTTTCGGCCGGCATTCTCCAAGCCATGGAAGCCTCCTCTGTGTTGGTGAGGTGAAAGTGTTGGTGAGGCGAAAATTATTATTGATCGTATGATCAATAACTGGAAAGCTACTTTAGACTGGTCTGTGATGTCAAGCACCATACAGAAACGCGCCGCGCGGAAGACGCCGGCCGAACGCGCTGCCGAAATAGCCGAGGCCGCCCGGGAAATAGCCCTCGAACAGGGGCTTTCCGCCATTACCCTGCGCAACGTGGCGGCACGGGTGGGCGTGGCCTCGGGCCTCGTGGCGCATTACCAGCCCAATGTGGAGTCCCTCGTGGCGGGCATTTTCGCGACCATTGTGGCGGCGGAGACCGAGGAGGTTGCCGGCCTTCTAGAGACGCAGCCGACTCCCTTGGAACAGCTCGGAATGCTCCTCGAAACACTCATGGACGGCAGCCGCCTCGATGTCACGGCGATCTGGGTGGAGGCGTGGACCCTGGGGCGCCGGAACGAGGCGCTCGCAGCCTGCGTCCGTGAGCAGATGGATGCATGGCAGGCGGTGGTGCAGCGCGTCGTCGAAGCGGGGATCGACGCCGGTGAGTTCGAGACGTTCGATGCTCCGTCCGTCGCCTGGCAGATCCTGGGCATGGTGGACGGGCTGAATGCCCAGGCCTTGGTGCGTTGGGACGGCGTCAGCGACCGCGGTACGCACCTGGCCCGCGCAGTGGAAGGCATGGTGGGTGCGGCCCGCGGTTCGCTGCTGCCGGGCGGTGCCCCGCCCATAAGACCGGACTCTTAGTTCCGCAGGTAGTGTTCCAGCCGCTCGAACTCCGGTTGGGAAAGCTCGCTCGCGACGGCGGCAGCCCCCACCGCGCAGGCCGCCGCGAGGCTGCTTTCCTCATCGAGGCCGGACGAGAGTGCCAGCACGAGGGCAGCACAGAAAGCGTCACCGGCCCCCACGCTGTTGACGACGCTCGTCTTGCTCGCAGGTGCGTGGGCGGTCTTGACCCCTCGCGTGTACATCGACGCACCGCCTGCGCCGTAGGTCACGGCCACGCGTTTGGCGCTCCGGAGCTCGGGGATGAGCTCGTACTCCGATTTGTTGACGATCACCAGCTCGCACCGCTCTAGAAGTTCTCCCGGGAGTGCCTGTGCCGGGGCCGCGTTGAGGGCGAAGAACCCGGACGTGCGGCGAGCGGCTTCGAGCACGGCGTCGACGGAGATCTCCAGCTGCGCGAGTACAGGCCCGCCATCTGAGAAATCGACGTGGTCGAGCGAAACCATGGCGTTGGCTCCAGGAGCCACGGCGATCTGGTTCTCGCCCTCGCTGTCGATCACGATCAAAGCGGTACCGGTCGGCGCGGAAACCTGCTTCACTGCGGAAATATCAACCCCTGCACGGTCCAAGGCCTCTGTCAGGAGCTGGCCGTCCGGATCCGCGCCGACGGCCCCCACCATGCGCGCGGCGGCACCCAGCCGTGCGGCAGCCGCGGCTTGATTGCCGCCCTTTCCGCCGGGTTGACGGTTGAGGGCGCCTTCGCCGATGGTTTCACCGGGGGAGGGCAGGCGGTGGACGCGGCATGTGAGATCGACGTTGAGGCTGCCGACGACGGTGAGCGTGCTGGGGGTGGGCATGGACTGTCCTTCGGGTGGTGCTGGATTGCGGTGCCGGGTTTCCGGTCTCGTGCCAGAAGCCTTGTTCATCGAAAGCCCCTTCAGTTCGCCGCCGGCAAGGACAGGATCCGTTCCAGGAGGTGGGCGGCGGCGTCGCCCTTGACGGACAGCACAACCCGGGACGCCCGTTCCGGCACCTGCAGCGAGCCCGCGTCTCCGCCGTCGATCCGCTCACAGCGGGTCTTGCCATGGGCCTCGCCGGTGCTCGTGTCGACGGAAATTCCGACGTACGGGGCGTCGTCGAGCTCCAGGGCGCCGACGGCGATTGCCGCCGCCAGCGGATCGTGGAGGGCGGCGCAATGCTCACCGAAAATCGTGTTGTAAAAGGCGAAATACTGCACGAGCATGCCGGAGAGCGCATCGGCCACCGGGTGTCCGGCTGCCCCAAGGGCCGCACGATGGGCCTCATCGAAGCGGTGGTTCATGGTGACGTCCAACGGAACCATGGTCACCGGCCAGTCGGCCTCCATCACCACGGCGGCCGCCTCGGCGTCATTGAAGATGTTGGCCTCGGCGACGGGGCTGATGTTGCCCGGCACAAACGCGGCTCCGCCCATGATCGTGACATCGCGGACGAGCGACGGAAGCTCCGGGTCCAGTTGCAGCGCGAGGGCCAGATTGGTGAGCGGGCCGACGGCGATGACGCGCAATTCACCCGGGTGCTCGTTGGCGAGCCGCACCAGCATCTCCGCGGCAGTCTCCGATTCGAAGGTCAGCCCGGAGCCTTCCAGGACGACCCCGCCGATGCCGTTCTCGCCGTGAACGTGCGGCGCTCCGCCGTCGAACGTTCCTAGGAGGGGATCGTGCGCACCCACGGCGACCGGGATCCCGGCCCTCCCGGCCGCATGGAGCAGGTTCAACGTGTTGACTGCCCCCGTTGCGGCGCTGACGTTGCCGCTGACGGTTCCGATCCCGGCCAGCTCCACCTCGGGGCTCGCCAAAAGATAGGCGATGGCGAGGGAATCGTCGATGCCGGTATCGCAATCGAGGTAAAACGGCTGCGGTGTGGTGGTGGTCATGGTGCTCCTTCGTGGGTTGGGTGACTCGGGTCCGGGATCAAGCATGGGAGACGACGACGACGGGCGCCGCTGCGGCGCTCGCGGCGACAGGGCGCAGGATCAGGGAAGCGGCAAAGGCCGCGAGGGCGAAGCCCGCCGAGATCCACAAGGCAGTTTGGTAGCCGGCGATGGTTCCGGCTGCGACGGCGGGTGCGACGACGGCGATACCCACACTGGCCCCGATTCCAAAGCACGCTCCATTGAGGCCGGGCACGGAACCCGGAGCCGATTTGGGCGAATTCAATACGGCGATGCCGCTGACGGTGCTCTGGAACTGGCCGAGATACAGGACGCCCATGATGATCAGCAAGCCGAACACCATCCAACGGTCCGCGGCAAAGATTGCGACCGCAACCGCGGCGACGACGATCAGCCCGCTGCTGATCCGCAAGGCCTTGAACCAGCCGATGCGCTGGGCGAACCAGCCGGAGAACACCGCGGTGAGCACGCCGACGAAGGCTGTGGGCGTCAGGTAGAGGAGGGCAGACATGGAGGCGGACAGTCCGTATCCGGCTTTTGCGTCCTGGCTCAGGAGGATCACGGTGAAGTTCAACGCCGAGAAGATGCCGGCAAGCGTCAGCACGGTGCTTGCCAAAACCGGCCATACCTGGCGGGATCGCAATTGTTCGATGGCGATCAGTGGACGTGCAACGCGCCTTTCCACGGCCACGAACACCAGCCCGGATACCACCGCGCCGGCGAGATAGCCCAGGGTCCAGATATCGCCCCATCCCGAAGTGGAAGCCTGCCCGATCAGGTTGCTCAAGAGAACCAGGAACGTGCCCAGGGTACCGGCGCCCCACCAGTCCATGCGTCCCTCGCGTGTCCGGGCGGCTCGCTTCGGGACGACGACGGCGACCAGCACGATCGCGAGCACGCCCACGCCGAGGACCAGCACAAAGAGGAATTGCCAGCCGATGGTGTCGGTGATGAAACCGCCCAGGAAGCCGTCGAGCCCGCCGATGCCGCCGTTGACCGCCGAGATGACACCGACGGAGATGCCGAAGAGGCGTTTGCTGAAGCGCTCGGACAAGAGCAGGAAAGAAATGGTGAACGTGGCGCTGGTTGCACTCTGCAGGACCCGGCCCGCGAGGAGAACGGTCAGGTTCGGTGCCAAAAGGCACAAGACGGTGCCGCACAACATCATCGAGAGCACGATCAGCAGGGTGCGGCGGCGTCCCAGGAAGTCGCTCCATCGGGAAAATGCCATGCCCAGGACCGCGCCGGTCAGGAAGAACAACGACTGGACCTTGGCCACGTTTTCCGTGGATTCCTGGAAGTGGGCGGCCATGGCCGGCAGGGCGGCCGAGAACAGGCTGGCGTTGAGCTGGTAGCTGAGGATCGAAAGGATGAGCGTGGCGATGAGTATGGGCACTCGGGCTGCTTTTCGCCGAACGGGGAGCCCTGCGGTGCTGGTGGCTTGGGTTGTCATGGACAAACTTCCTTGTTTGAAACAGAACGGCTTGGGAGGCGGCTCAATGCAGGTGTGGCGCAGAGCACAAGGTGGCTTATATGTGAATCATACACGCTTGTTATACAAGCTTGGAATACCCATCGCGTAAACTCTCACTATCGACGAAGGGAGCCATCTTGGACCGCAGTGCTGAAGCCGTTCTTTCGGAGCCGTTGGATGCCACTGCCAACATCCCGCTCCGCGTTGCCGTCTACTCGCGCATCATGAACGCCATCAGGGCCGGGCATTTCCCTGTTTCCTCGCTGCTGCCTTCGGAATCTGATCTGGGTTCGGCGATGAAGGTCAGCCGGACGGTGGTCCGTGAAGCGTTGATGCTCCTCGAAGAAGACGGATATGTGCGCTCCCGCCGGGGCATCGGACGTTTTGTCGCCACCCGCCTGCCGCGGGTTGGCCTTGAACGGATCAGGCCCATGGAGGAGATTCTGGCCGAGGCCGGATCCGCTATCCAGGTCAGCCGTACGCAGCACGTATTGCACCCGTCGTCGTCGGTGTTCACCGCGGAGCCTCTCGGAATCCGGGAAGAGGAGGCCTCCTGGTTCTTCGAGAGCGTCCTCACACGGGATGGCTCACCCATTGCCCTGGTCCAGGAGCACGTGGCAAGCAAGGGGGGTCTCGTTGATCGCGACCCTGAAGCGGCGCGGGCCATTGTGGATGACGTCGGGCAAGGGGCGACGCTGTTGGCCAATTTGATCTCGGCCATTGGCCCGGCCTTCGGGCCCGGCGAGACCGATATCGCAGCAGGTACCCCCGGCGTCGCGAGAGGGGAGTTGCTCGAGCTGGACGCCAAGGACCCGGTGCTGATCCTGACGCAGACCGTCGAGCACTCAGGCCAGGTTGTCTACCTGGCGAAGACGCTGGTCAATACCGGCGTAGTCCAGATTGGAATCATCCAGGGAACCTAAGTGCAGGGCTGCCCATTGTCGTGTGGCAGCCCAACTGACTGGCAGTTGTTGTCGCTTTGGGCACCCAAAACGACAACAACTGCTGGGCCGACGCCGGCGAGGGTCCCTGCCTGAGCTTGCGAAGGCTGGGAGCCGGTGGGGACTAGTTGGCCGGGCGCACGGCCCGTCCCGCGACCGCGATCACCAGCTTCTCCGGCAGGAGCTTGACGGCCACCCGCGCGACAAAGGAATTGAGCCGGCCATCCACAACGCTCGGCTTGTTCCCGCGGATCGCGGACAGCGCAGTGTCTACCACCTGCTCGGGGGTCCGCATGTTGCCGGCGGCAGCTGACTCACCGGCGATTTCAAAGAACGGTGTGTCCGTGGCTCCCGGGCAAACGGCGAGCACTTTCACGCCCGTGCCTTGCGTCTCGGCCCACAGTGCCTGGGTGAACGAAAGAACGAAGGCCTTCGTCGCGCCGTAGACGGCCATGTGGGGTATCGGCTGGAAGGCGGCCGTACTCGCGATGTTGATGATCGCCCCCGCCCCGCGTTCCACCATGCCGGGCAGGTAGCGCGTGCTGGTGCCGACCAAGGTGGAGCAGTTCAACTGGATCTGCTCCGCGTAGCGATCGGCGTCTGCATGGAGAACGTGTCCGTGTGTTCCGAATCCGGCGTTGTTGACAAGGATGTCCACTTTGAGCCCCAGGGCGTCGGTGGCGAGCTGGAGTTCCTTTGCCGAGTCCGGCAGGCTCAAGTCCATGGCCAGGACGGTCACTTCGGTGCCCTGCCCGCGGAGTTCACCCGCAAGTGCATCGAGTTTGTCCTGGCTGCGGGCAACGAGGATCAAACGTGCGCCCTCGGCGGCCAACCTGCGGGCAAACACCGAACCAATGCCGGTGGATGCTCCCGTGATGAGGGCTGTTTTGGCTGCAATGTTCATTTCTACTCCTAATAAACTGACTGTGCGGTTTGTTTTTTGGCTAAGGGTCGAGATCTTTGGCTCGTGGTGCGCCGCATTACTGGCTGGAAATGAACTGACGCTCGACCAGTTCCAAGAGGAGGGCCGCCCGTCGCTCGAAGGCGTCGAGATCTTTCGGGCCAAGGGCGTCGGTAACGGACTTCAACCCATCGAATGCGGCCACGATGACCGTTGCCGCATCGTCGGGATCCCCTGAAAACATCAGGACGCCGCTTGCGCGGCCCCGCTGAAGAATGCCGGCCACAAGATCCACCCATGCCGCCAGAGGTGAGGTGGCGCCGGCATTCTCGCTTGTGGATGCCAGTTGATTGGCCAAGTGAACCACGCCCCACGCGGACGAGTCGCTCAGGACTGTTCTGACCATGAATTGCCCGAGATGGCGCAACTCTTCGAGCGGGTTGTTCTTGCTGAGAATTTCCTCATGGACGCGAAGCAGCCACCGTGCCTTCTGCTCGTCGACGACGGCCTGGGCCAACATGGCTTTCGACGAGAAGTGGAAGTAGATGGCTCCCTTCGTGAGCCCGACTGCGCGGATGATGTCGTCCATCCGGGTCTGCTCGAAGCCCTTGCGCGCAAAAACCTCCGCGGCAACCCGAAGGATCTCATTCCGGGTGGCCGCGCCCTTGGGTGTGCTGCCTGTGTCTGCGGATTCCACCCTACCAAGCTACAAACCGACCAGTAGGTATGTCAATGTGGGTAGTTCACCGGCATCGATCATCCGACGGGCACGGCTTGCCGATAGGATTTGGGCATTTAATGGGGGCGCAACAGCAGCGGGTGCTGCTCTGGCAGATTCCGGGAGGAGTGGGGGACCCAATGCGCGATGAAGCGCTCTTCGAGGCTTCCGTCAATCGGGAGCTCGTTCATAAGCGCTCCGTTTCGGAAGTCTTCTTGACCGACTTTGTCCAATCAAGCTCCAGGCGGTTTGTCGCGGGAGCGCAATGGCCGCGATGGCATGTGTTTTATGGATCGCCCGACGGTTCGCCGGACTCTGCGCTGATGGCTGAGACCTTGAGGCAGGCAGTGATCTTCTTGTCCCATTTGTGCGGAGTGCCCTTGAGTCATACGTTCCTCATGCCGTACATGAGCATCTCGGTGGAGGCCGCGCTCCTGGATCCCTTGGTGCCCACGCAGGTCGCCGTAGAGCTCGATGTGAAGGATATGAAGCTCAGTGGAGGGCAATTGTCGGCGCTGACAGTGTCCGCCCGGTTCGTTGTTGACGGCACTCCCGTAGGGGGAGGGGCGGCCGCGGCCCGCATTGTGAATCCCGTGACGTATGAGCGATTCCGCGGGACGGTCCGCACCGGGCTGCCCACCGCCCGCGAAGACTTACTGGCGTGTGTCGACGTCGGGCATGCCACCCAGCGGAACGTGATGCTCGGGCAAAGCAGCCGCCCGCTCATTTGGCCGTTGCGTGTCGATCCAACGCATCCGATCTTCTTTGACCATCCCCTCGACCACGTCCCGGGAATGCTGCTGGTGGAGGCCGCGAGGCAGGCTGTGCGGGTGGCGACGTCCCGGCCGGATGCCGATTTTGCCCTGTTTGAGGCGGAATTCATGAGGTTGGTCGAGTTCAGCTATCCCGTGGATGTTGCGGTGACACAGCTCGACTCCAATATTGGGCGCGGCGTGGTGAAGGTCCGGTTGTTGCACGAAGGAGAGACCCTGGTGTCCTTGTTGGCCCGGGTCAAAGAGCCACGCTGATTCAGGGAGTCTCCGAGCCCTGCCTGTGCATCGGCGCAATGGCCGGCATCATGAAACGCCACATGTCCTCAATGCGTTTGAGGACGTCGCGTCGTTCCGTCAGCACATTGGAGACCATCTGCACGCCAGTGAAAGACGCCACCAGGTACCGTGCGAAGTCGCCGGCATCAACCTCGGGCCGCACGTCACCCTCGAGTTGGGCTTGGCGCGTCAGCATCTCCATGGTGGTGACCCAATCCTGGTACGGACCTTTGACGTCTCCGTTGAACGCCGAAGCTTCAAATGTCAGCCGGATGCCGGCCCTGACCACAGGCTCGTCGAGTAGCTGTTGCCCGAACGTGCGGCACATGGCGATCATCGTCTCCAGTGCCGGCAGGCCGGCGGAGGCGATCTTCTCGCCAGCGACACGCACAATGTTGTGCTGTTCGGCTATGACGGCCAGCGCCAGGTCTTCCTTCGACTTGAAATGGAAATAGAGCGCGCCTTTGGTGACCGAGGCGCGCTCAGTGACGTCGCTTAGGCTCGCATTCCCATAGCCGACCTCTTCAAAGATCGACGCTGCACCCTCAATGACTGCCGTTCGGGTGGCTTTGGCACGTTGTTGCATGATCCGCGTGGAGACCTCTCCGGTTTCTGCGTCCGGGATACTTGAGTACATGAAGCTGGCGGACCGGGGGACCTGTGGGTGCGATGTCAACATGTGTTGACCATGTGCCCCGGGTTCTGGTCCTGGGTTCGTCGGGTTTCATTGGAAGTCGGGTTGTAGCCTCACTCGCCGGGTCCGGAGGGGCGCAGGTTGTGGCACTCTCGCGAAAACCGGTTGCAAGACTACGAAACAATAACGCTACCATCGCGACCGCCGACATTTCCGTCCCGGGGAGCCTGATCCCTTTCTTGCGCGATACGGATGTTGTCATCCATGCCGCATCCTATGTGGGCTCCGATCCTCGTCTGGCCTATGCGATCAACGAGGCCGGCGCCGCTCATGTCGTTGAGCAGTGCCGGGAAGCCGGGGTAGCCCGACTGATCTATGTCAGTACTTGCAGTGTTTACGGGAGCGGGCCCCACCGCGGCATCCTTGAATCTGAAGTGGATTATCAGCCGGCATCTGTTGCCAGTGCCAGCCGTGCCGTTGCCGAACAGCTGGTTCTCGGCTATGGCGGCGAAGTTGTCCGCCCCAACCTCGTGTTCGGTGCGGGAGACCGCTGGTTTGTCCCGGGCCTGCTCAAGCTGATGAATGTGGCTGGAGGCTGGCCAGGCGACGGATCGGCGCTGGTTTCGCTCATCGGCGTGGAGGCGCTCGGAAGGCTGCTTTCCGGGCTCGCGTTGGCCCCTCCGCAACCCGGACAGGCTTTCCACGCCGCATATCCGGAACCGGTTCCTGTGTCAGTTCTCCTGCAAAGCGTTGCCCGGGTATGCGGCGTGGAATACCCGAGGTTCCTGGGTGATGACGAACGTGCCGGCTCGGCCTTGCGCGCGGCCGGATTCAGCGGCCATCAGATTGACCTGGTGACGAAGGATCACTGGTACTCCTCTGAACGCCTTTGGCGGATCTCCGGGCGCGAACCGGAAACGTTCCGCAGCGCCCTTGGCGAATTTGCTTCTTCCTATGAAGCTTCCCGGTGACCCGGTCGGTCATAAACCGGTTGAACGGTTTGTTTGTTGGCCTTCCAGTCCCTAGACTTCAATCCAGTGGCTCGTTGCGATTGCGACAACAAGCTGAAGGGCAGGAATGGGGGGAGGTGCGGCCGGGCAATCGACCGCACCTCATCTGTCCCGAAGCCGCCGGGTTCGATTTCCTATCTCACATCGTTGTGGTTTAGTATTGACGAGTTGCTCCGGCGGGGATGGAAGTCCCTGTGGGCAAAGTTTGGGGCTGTGGCGCAGCTGGTAGCGCACCTGCATGGCATGCAGGGGGTCAGGGGTTCGAGTCCCCTCAGCTCCACCGAAGAGAAGGGAATCACCCGAGCGGGTGGTTCCCTTTTTCGTCTCTCCGTGGAAAACGCCTGGTCTGCCCAACTAGCTCGCAGTTGATGTCGTTTTCAGCCCTCAAAACGACATCAACTGCGAGCTAGTTGGGTCCGTGCTAGTCGGGCTTGACTCCATATTCTGCTGCGCTGACAAACTCGATGGCCGAGTAGGTCTCGTCGCCTACAACCCAGGCAGTGTGTCCCGGTGGGATGGTGTATGAATCTCCTTTGGAGATGCTGATCTTCTTGCCGTCGGTGGTCTCGACTTCCAATGAACCGGCAATGCAGTAACCCACATGGTTAAGCTGGCAGGAATCGGTGTGGACCACCGGTTTGATGCAGTCCGACCAACTCCAGCCTGGCTCGAAGCTGAGGCGGCCGATCGTGTAGTCACCGACGGTGACGTTTTCCACCACGGTTTTGTCCGGGCGGCGAATTTCATCAGGGGAGTTGTGCGACTTTACTTCAAGCTGAGTGACGAGGTTGACGGTCATGATCTGCTCACAAGGGGAGTGGGAGCCTGGTCTTCCAGGTCCGCGACGTGGCTCGCCCTTCGCAGCGGACCCTGGTGTCCGCGCTGCTGGCGGCGTGTGCCGTGCCGACGGCAGCGGTCAGACGGTCGATTACTTGCAATCTCTACCTTCCTCCGCCACCCCTATGTTGTCGAGGGTTCACGAGGGGGATAGATTGGTGCACCGTGACCTTGACCGAGCTGGATGAAACCCTTGAGACGCTGTTCGGCACCCTGCGCCGCTTCCCCGACGTCGAGGCAGGGAACCTGCAGGCGCACGACGCCACCGACCGGCTCCTCCTTGAGACCGCGGCAGGGTACGTGCCCAGCCAGGAAACCCGCGTCGCTGTGATCGGGGACCGCTACGGGGCCCTGACCCTGGGCGCCGTAGCGGCCCTCGGCGTCGGGCACGTCCGCGTGACCCAGGATCTCTACGCCGGCAGGCTCGCGCTGCAACGGAACGCGGACGCGTCCGGGTTGGCCGGCCGCTTCGATCAGTTCGAGCTGGGTGCCGGGTTGCTCGACGGCGCCGGACTGGTGATCGTGCAGCTCCCCAAGGCCCTCGCGGAACTGGAGGAAATCGCCGACGCCGTTGCCCGCTTTGCGGCGCCGGGAGCCGTCCTCCTCGCCGGGGGACGCGTCAAGCACATGACCCTGGGCATGAACGCCGTCCTGGAACGCAACTTCGAGTCCGTGCAGCCACAGCTTGCGCAGCGGAAGTCACGTGTCCTGCTCGCCATCAATCCCAAGCGGCCGGACACCCCGGAGCCCTTCCCGGTCTCGGAGCAGAACACAGAGCTCGGCATGACGGTCTGTGCCCACGGGGGTGCGTTTTCAGGCACCAAGCTGGATATCGGCACGCGCTTCCTCCTGGGCTTCCTGGACAGGCTCCCCGAAGCCCGACACGCGGTAGACCTTGGCTGCGGGACCGGGATCCTCGCGACGATGTACGCCAGGAACCGTCCCGAGTCCCGGGTTACAGCGACGGACCAATCAGCGGCAGCCGTCGCGTCCGCCAGGGCAACGGTGACAGCCAACGGCCTGGCAGATCGCATCACGGTAGTCCATGACGACGCCATGTCCACCTTCGAACCGGGCAGCGCCGACCTCATCCTGCTGAACCCGCCGTTCCACCTCGGGGCCAGCGTCCATGCAGGCGCGGCCACGAAGATGTTCGACGCCGCAGCGCGGGTCCTGGCTCCCGGCGGCGAACTCTGGACTGTCTACAACAGCCACTTGCAGTACCGCGCTGCGCTGGAAAGGCTCATTGGCCCCACCACCGAAATAGGCCGCAACCCGAAATTCACCGTGACACGCAGCATCAAACGCTAGGCGCCCGCCCGGTTCGGTGAGCAGCGCTCCGACAGCACCTGCTCCACCCCGAAGCGCCCGATTCCCGCCATTCCCGGATTGTCATCCGAGAAACTGACCATCGCCGTCGCGAGGACCACGGCCCAGCCGCGGGCCCGGGCCCACGTCGCGGTATCCACGGCGGTTCCGAAGGCCGCCATGAAACGATGCCGCGCACCGCCGTCGAACATCAACCACGCCACGGCGAGATCGACGGCGGGATCCCCGGCTCCGAGGTCTCCGAAGTCGACGACGGCGGCGAGCCGGCCGTCGGGCCGCACAAGGACATTCGCCGGGTGGAGATCTCCATGCAGCCACAGCCCCGGGCCGTCCCACAGCGGGGCGGCGCAGGCTTCGGACCAGAGCCTCCGCAACCGCCCCGCCTGGGGATAGCGGCTGGAATCGCGGAGCCTGTCCATGACCGCGTCCGACCTGGCTGCCAAAGGCACCCCGCGCACGGGATTGACGGGAGCGCCGGGGGTGGCCGGGACATGGATGGCGAGGAGGAACGTGGCCAGGTCCGCGGCCGCCGCGTTCCGCGGCTCCTGGGAAACCAGCACGGCCGGGAGTCCCTTCAACCAAGGAGTCACGCTCCACGGCCATGGGAAGTCCACGGACGGCCGCCCCAAGTGGATGGGGATGGGGAGCGGGACAGGCGAACGCCTGGCATATTCGGGGAGATATTGCTGCTCATGCAGGATCAACTGTGCTGCCGCCTCCCGGCGGGGCAGGCGGACGGCCCACTCCTCGCCGAGCCGGTACATGACGTTGTCCCAGCCATTCGCCACCAGTTCCAACGGAAGGTCCGGGAGCCGTGGCAGCTGCTCCTCGAGTAGATTCCTCACCAACCGCGCGGTGACGTCGAGCTCGGCCTGCGGCATCAGTGCCATATTCCGGGCCTCCCATCAGCAATATCGGCGTCCGTTACGCCCGGGCAGCGTGTGGGCATACCGGGACAAGCACACGTGCCGTACGATGCAAATGCAACAGCATTATTCGAATGATTTTAGGGGAAATCCGTGACTGAGATCCGGCAGCCGACTCCGAGGCGCGGAACCAATCTGCCACGCATGGGGGATTTCAACCTGACCGTCATTCTCGACGCCATCAGGCGCTCACCAGGTGGACTGAGCCGCGTGGAGCTTGCCCAAATCGTCGGCCTTTCACCGCAGACTATTTCGAACATCTCGCGCCGCCTCCTGGATCAACAACTCATAATCGAGGCGGGCAAGGAAGGGAGCGGTCCGGGCAAGCCCCGCACCATCCTGCGCCTGAACCCTTCCGGAATGTACGCGCTTGGCGTCCACCTCGACCCCGCGGTCATCACCACCGTGGTGCTGGACCTGGTGGGCGACGTCGTGAAGCACTCCAGGATTCCCACACCGACGGGGAGCAACCCACAGCGCGTCATCGCCGCCATAGCGGAGGAAATCAAGGCGCTGATCGAAGATTCCGGTGTTGATACCGGGAAGATCGCGGGACTTGGCGTCGCGGCGCCCGGCCCGATCGACCTTGATGAGGGCACCGTCGTCGATCCGCCCCTGATGACGGGGTGGGACAGGGTGCACTTGAGGGATGCCCTCGCCGAAGCCACCGGACTTGAGACCCTCGTGGACAAGGACGTCACCAGCGCGGCGGTCGCCGAAACCTGGGCGGGTGGGGCGAGCGGCACCGGAAGTTTCATTTTCATGTATATGGGTACCGGTATCGGTTGCGGCATCGTCTTGAACGACGAAGTTGTCCGGGGAACATCCGGCAACGCCGGCGAAATCGGACACATCATTGTGGATCCGGACGGCCCGGAATGTGATTGCGGCCTTCGTGGATGCGTCAAGTCGTCCTGTATTCCGCAGGTCCTCGTGGCCGAAGCCGAAAAGCAAGGTGTCCTGAACGGTGGCCGCAAAGGCACCGAGGGCCCGGAAGTGCAGGAAGGCTTTGCCCGGCTTTGCGATGCCGCGGATGCAGGTGACGAACGTGCCATCGCGATCATCGATAAGTCGGCGGTGCTGGTTTCCCGTGCGGTTGCGGTGGTGGCCAACACCCTCGACGTCGAACGCGTCGTCTTCGGCGGCCCGTTCTGGGCCCGCATGGCGGAACGCTACTTGGAGCGCATACCTCCCCTGCTCGCGGCCAACAGTGCCGCCAACAGCATCCACGGCATCGACGTTGTCGGGACCGGAGTGGGCGAAGACGTCGGCGCGATCGGTGCGGCCTGCCTGGTCCTTGAACACACGCTTGCGCCGCGCGCCCAGAGGCTTCTGTTGGAAGGCTGAGGCCTTCACCACGTCCTGTGTCTCAGGGCTGCATTTATCAATATTGGCAACAGGCTGGGCCAGCTGAAGTGTGGGGGCTGCAGCCGCTTGAAGAAGGAGCGTCATGCGTCGCCCAGTCCGGATCGGAGCAGTACTGCTCGGCGTCGTAGGCCTTTTGGCCTCGGCAGCCTGCTCTGCCCAACCGCAAGCCACAAGCAAGCAAACCATCAAGATCGTCTACCAAAAGACGGACTCCTTCACCGCGCTGGACAAGGTCTTCCAGGACGCCAAGCAGGAATTCGAAGCAGCAAACGCGGGCGTCACCGTGGACCTGGAGCCCATCCAGGCCAACGACGACGATTATGGCACCAAGCTCGCGCTGGCCCAACGTTCCCCCGACACCGCTCCCGACGTCTTCTACGAGGACACCTTCAAGGTCCGCTCGGACGTCGACGCCGGATACTTGCTGAAACTCGACTCGCAGCTGGCCTCGTGGGACGAGTGGTCCAAGTTCAACGAGGGTGCCAAAGCTGCGGGGCGCGGCGACGACGGCAGTATCTACGCCGTCCCGCTCGGCACTGATACCAGGGCGATCTGGTACAACAAGACTGTCCTCCAGAAAGCCGGCATACCCGTGCCCTGGCAGCCAAAGACCTGGGATGACATCCTGGCCGCGGCCCGCAAGATGAAGGCAGCGGATCCAGGCGTGATTCCCTTCAGCATGTACGCCGGAACCGGCACGGGTGAGGGAACCGTCATGCAGAGCTTCTACGAACTGCTCTACGGAACCGGCACCCCCTTGTATTCGGAGAGCGACAAGAAGTGGGTGCTCGGTTCCAAGGGATTCACCGATTCACTCCAGTTCCTCAAGACCCTCTACGATGAGAAGCTTTCCGTGACACCGGCCGACGCCCTCGATGCGAATGTGTGGAAGAAGGTCTTTGGCCAGTGGCTGCCGCAGGGCAAAATGGGCGCCACCGTGGAAGGCTCCTACGCGCCATCGTTCTGGCAGAAGGGCGGTTCATATGAATGGGCCGGCTACACGCAGGATATGGGAGTGGCCACGTTCCCCACCCAGTTCGGACAGGACCCCGGTGGCGTGAGCATGTCCGGTGGCTGGACGCTCGCCGTCGGCGCGAAGACCAAGGCCCCGGACTTGGCCTTCAAGTTCCTGACCACTGCGTTGAACAAGAAGAATGCCTTGGCCTTCGACGTCAACAACTCCCAGATCGCGGTCCGCACCGATGTCGCGTCCGATCCCGGTTACCAAGCGGCCAACCCGTTCGTGAAGGCTGTTTCCGATCTGGTCGGAGTGACGCACTACCGTCCGGCAACAGCCGACTATCCGAAGATCTCCCTCGCCGTCCAACAAGCCACTGAGGCGGTCATCACCGGCAAGCAAAGCCCGGCTGAGGCCGCGGCCGAATACGACGCCTCTGTCAAGAAACTCGTCGGCGACGCCAAGGTCATGCAGAAATGACGCATGGCAGTCCCTGATTCCCTCAGCCGCAGTTCCCTCCGGCGCAGAACCCCCATCCAAAGGACTCTGCGTCGCAGGCTCCGCTTGTTGCCGGTTGTTCCGTCAATCGTGCTGCTGGGCTTCTTCATGCTGGCCCCTGTGGCGTGGTCCTTCTATGCCTCCTTCACCAACGCCGCGTTGTCCGGCGAGGCGGCCCTGAACCCTCAATGGGTCGGCCTGGACAACTACGCCCGGATGTTGACGGATTCCGTCTTCCCGCTCTCGGCATGGCTGACGATGGTCTTCGTTATCGCGTCCGCGATCCTCGGACAGAACGCCCTGGGCCTGGGCATCGCCTTGTTGATGACCCGATCCGGGGGAGCCACCGCATCGCTCGTGGGCACGGTGGTGGTCGCTTCTTGGGTACTGCCTGAAATCGTGGCGGCCTTCGCGGCCTACGCGTACTTCAGCCAGGACGGGACGCTCAACCAGCTTCTGGGACTGTTCGGTGTCCAGGGCACCAACTGGCTCTATGCCTTTCCCATGGCCGCGGTCGTCCTGGCCAATGTCTGGCGCGGCACCGCGTTCTCGATGCTGGTCTACAGGGCCGCGCTTTCCCAGGTCCCGCGCGACATCTCCGAAGCCGCCCTCATGGACGGCGCCAGGGGTTGGCAACGCCTGGCCTTCATCACGCTTCCGATCATCCGCGGGAGCATCGCCACCAACCTCATGCTCATCACCCTGCAGACGCTCGCGGTATTCACCCTCATCTGGGTGATGACGGGGGGTGGTCCGTCCAACGCGAGCACCACCCTCCCCGTGCTGGCGTACCAGGAAGCCTTCAAGCTCGGAGACATCGGATACGGCACCGCGATCGCTTCGGTCCTGATCCTGATCGGCATGGTCTTCGGGGCCGTGTACGTCAGGCTGCTCCGGGGGGCGAAACCGTGACTTCCCTGCGCCGCGCTCCGCTGGTCGCCGGGAAGCGCCCGACGGCGGTGGGCCGGGGACGGCTCCGCGTCCGCTTGGCCGCGAATGCGGCGTTGGCCGTGATCGGCGTGTGCTTCGTGCTGCCCCTTGCGTGGCTGCTTTTTGCTTCCGTCGATCCGCACGCCGGATACGAGACGCGGTGGCCCCTATCGCCGTCGTTCGCGAATTTTGCCGCCGTACTGACGCCCGGCCTGCTGTTCCAGCCGCTCGCGAACAGCTTCCTGCTCTCCGCTGGGACCGCCGTCGTAAACCTGGCAGCTGCCGTCCTGGTGGCCTATCCGCTGTCCCGCTACCAATCGCGCTTCAACAAGCCGTTCCTCTATGCGATCCTGTTCGGAACCTCGCTCCCGGTCACGGCAATCATGGTGCCGGTCTATGGGCTGTTCGTGCAGTTGCAACTGCTGGACTCGATGCCGGCAACCATCTTCTTCATGGCAACCACCACCTTGCCCATGGCCATTTGGATGACCAAGAACTTCATGGACTCCGTGCCGCTGGAGCTGGAGGAAGCTGCCTGGATGGACGGCGCCTCCGGACTGGCCACGCTGCGGAGAATCGTCCTGCCGCTGATGAGGCAAGGCCTGGGCGTGGTGTTCATCTTCGTCTTCATCCAGGCGTGGGGGAACTTCTTCGTCCCGTTCATCCTGTTGTTGTCCAACTCCAAACAGCCGGCCGCGGTGTCCGTTTTCAGCTTCTTTGGCCAGCATGGAGCCATCGCCTACGGAGAACTCGCCGCGTTCTCCATCCTGTATTCCGTCCCCGTGCTTATCCTCTACACGGTGGTCGCCAGGGGCTCCGGCAGCGCGTTCGCGCTTTCGGGCGCGATGAAAGGCTGAGCAGCCAGGACTCAGTCGATGTCCTCCACGATGGTGCCGAACGGGATGGAATCATCCAGGTGCGCTTGGTGGCCGCTGTGGTTGTAGACCACGCGGACGCCGTGAAGCTGGTCTGCGGCCGATTGCATCAGGATGGGGCGGACGGTCTGGACGAATCTTTCCTCTTTGCCGGCGAGGTACTCCTGGTAACTGGCGGGAAGCTGGATCATGGCAAAAGAATAGTCCTGCGGGACCGCCAAGGGGAGTGCTCGCGCCGGACTTCCCCGTGGCGTATTCTTCGCCGGCTGGACCCGGCCGGAAGACTCAGCGAACAATCTTCAGAAATCGGGCGAAACGTAGCGTAAAAGTGCGTCTTAATTCGGCGGAGGATTTGTGGCGGCCGGAGCCCCGTTCTAGAGTCGTATTCAAGTTACCGCGGTAACGTGTCAGCGATCCTCCGCCGATCTGCCTCTTGAAGGCAGGCAGGAGGGTGTGGGTGCCCCCATGTGGGCCTGACATTTGCACACGGACAACTTCATTCCAGGCGTAACAGTCGCGGCTGCGCCCTGCTGGAGTTCGTTGCGTGTATCCCCAAACTCAATTCACCGATTCTGCAGTCCACGGTTTCACGTCCGTGAACGCAGGCCCGCTGACACACAGCCAAGGACGCAAATGTCACCACCAAGCCTCATCGACACTCATCCGAACCTGACCGGCGCCGCCCCTGTTGCCTTGTCCTACGAACTTTTCCCGCCCCGCTCTCCAGCGGCTGCGGAGTCCCTCTGGACGACCATCGGGGAGCTTGAGGCCACGGATCCCGACTTCGTCTCCGTGACGTACGGTGCCAGCGGTTCCAACCGGGACACCGCCGTCGAGCTCATCAACCGGCTGCTGCTCGAAACGACCCTGCGGCCACTGGCACACCTGACCTGCGTCGGAAACACCCCGCAGGAATTGGCCGAGATCATCGGCGAACTCCTGGACAACGGCGTGCGCGGCATCCTTGCCCTGCGTGGCGACCTTCCCAAGGACAGCGGCCAGCCGGTCAGTGGTTCGCTGCGCTACGCCCAGGACCTCATCGAACTGATCCGGCGTGTGGAACAGCGGCGTTCGGCCCTCCTGTGCGCGGGCAAGATCGCCGTCGGCGTGGCCGCCTATCCCACGCGCCACCCGGAGTCCCCGAGCGTGGAGCACGACGTCGAGGTGCTGCTCGCGAAGCAGCGTTCGGGTGCCGACTTCGCCATCACGCAGGTCTTCTTCCACACCGAGCAGTATGCGGACCTGATCTCCCGTGCCCGGCGTGCCGGCGTCACGATCCCGATCATCCCGGGCGTCATGCCGCTGACCAGCCTTCGCCGGCTCAAGCGCCTCGGCGAGCTCACCGGCGTCGAACCCGCACCGGAACTGATCGAGCGACTTGCCGCGGCGGACAGCGACGCCGAACGGCGCAAGATCGGAGTCCGCGCCACGGTGGACCTGGCCAACGCCGCCCTGCAGGCCGGTGCTCCGGGCATCCACCTGTACACCTTCAACGAGCACGCCTGCGCCCTGGACGTGCTGGACAAGCTTGCCTTGCCCCGCCCGGCCCGGCCGGCCAGCAGGCTCAGCGCCATCGCCCGCCGCCAGGAACTCGTCAGCTGATCAGCCAACGCTGCTCCGCAAACCCCTCGACACATCGATTTGCACCTACTGCCCCAAGGAAATCCCATGACTGAACAGAACCTCACTGAAAAGACCAATGCGGCGTTCCCCGCTGCATCCCTGCTCGGCTACCCGCGCATCGGCCGCCGCCGCGAACTCAAGAAGGCAATCGAAGCCTACTGGGCCGGCAAGATCGACGCCGCTGCCCTTGACGCCGCTGCCAAGGACATCCAACTGACCACCGCCAGGCGCCTCCAGGAACTCGGCCTCAACGAAGCCGCCGCCGTTCCAGGCACCTTCTCCTACTACGACCAGGTGCTCGACGCCACCGCGCACCTGGGTGCGGTCCCGGCCCGTTTCGGCCAGCTGCTCAACGCCGAAGGCCAGCTCGACATCGATGGCTACTTCACCCTGGCCCGCGGCAACAAGGAACAGCAGCCGCTCGAAATGACCAAGTGGTTCGACACGAACTACCACTACCTCGTTCCGGAAATCGGCCCCGAGACCGACTTCAAGCTCGCCTCCAACCGCATCGTCGAGGAGTTCGAGTTCGCCCTCGCCAACGGCATCGAGACCCGCCCGTACATTGTTGGGCCGGTGACCTACCTGCTGCTCTCCAAGGCTTCCGACGATGCTCCCGCGGGCTTCGCTCCGCTGTCCCGCTTGGAGGACATCCTCCCGGTCTATGTTGAACTCCTTGGCAAGCTTGCCGCTGCCGGCGCCAGCTGGATCCAGTTGGACGAGCCCGCCCTCGTTGTCGACCAGGACACCCCGGCCGCGGAAATCCAGGCTGCCACTGCCCGTGCCTACGAAGTCCTCTCAGGTGCCGCAGCGCGCCCGCAGCTCTTCGTCTCCACGCCCTACGGTTCCCTCGACGGCCAGCTCGGCACACTCGCTGCGACCAACATCGACGCCCTGCACGTCGACGTTTTCAAGGGCGCGGTACCGTCAGCGGCAGCCCTGGCCGGCCTGGGCAACAAGACCCTGGTTGCCGGCGTCGTCGATGGCCACAACATCTGGCGCAACGACCTTGCCGTCTCGGCCGGCAAGCTGGACGAACTGAAGGCCGCGGCCGGCAAGCTTGCCGTCAGCACCTCCACCTCCACCCAGCACGTCCCGCACGACACTGCCGAGGAAACCCAGCTCTCCGCGCAGCTGCGTAGCTGGCTCGCATTCGCTGACCAGAAGGCCGTCGAGGTCAAGGTCCTGGCGGACTACCTGGCCGACTCAGCTTCCGCGAAGGCCGCGATCGACGAGGCTTCCGCGGTGATCGCGTCCCGCGCCACCGCCGAGGGGGTCCAGCGCGCCGACGTCCGTGCCCGCACGGCTGCCCTCACCGAGGCCGACTTCAACCGCTCCGAGTACCCGGTCCGCGAAGCCGCCCAGGAAGCTGCGCTTCACTTGCCGCCGCTGCCCACCACCACCATCGGATCCTTCCCCCAGACCTCGGAAATCCGTTCCGCCCGTGCCCGCAACAACAAGGGTGAGCTGAGCAACGAGCAGTACGAGCAGCTCATGAAGGACGAGATCAAGCGCGTCGTCGAGCTGCAGGAAGAGCTCGGCTACGATGTCCTGGTGCACGGCGAGCCCGAGCGCAACGACATGGTCCAGTACTTCGCCGAGAACCTCGAAGGCTTCGACGTAACCGTTCACGGCTGGGTCCAGTCCTACGGCTCGCGTTGCACCCGGCCGTCCATCCTCTGGGGCGACGTCACCCGTTCGGCGCCCATCACGGTTGCCTGGGCGGAATACGCGCAGTCCCTCACCAGCAAGCCGATGAAGGGCATGCTCACCGGTCCGGTGACCATCCTGGCCTGGTCCTTCGTCCGCGACGACCAGCCGCTCGGCGAGACCGCCAACCAGGTCGGCCTGGCACTGCGGGATGAAATCGCCGACCTCGAAGCAGCCGGCATCAAGGTCATCCAGGTGGACGAGCCCGCACTGCGCGAACTCCTGCCGCTGCGCAAGGCCGACCACGCCGCCTACCTGAAGTGGTCGGTCGACTCCTTCCGCCTGGCCACCGCCGGTGCCGCCGACGCCACCCAGATCCACACCCACCTCTGCTACTCGGAGTTCGGTGTGATCATCGACGCGATCGACGGCCTCGACGCCGACGTCACGTCCATCGAAGCAGCACGCTCACGCATGGAGGTTGTCCACGACCTCGAGGCGCACCACTTCGGCCGCGGGGTTGGTCCTGGCGTTTACGACATCCACTCGCCGCGTGTTCCGGGGGAGGCCGAGGTCACCGAACTGCTGTCCACCGCCGTCAAGCACGTTCCGTCCCGCCAGCTCTGGGTCAACCCGGACTGCGGCTTGAAGACCCGCGGCTACGCCGAGACTGAAGAGTCCCTGCGCAACCTGGTCAAGGCCACCAAGACGGTCCGCGCCGGACTGCTCAAAGCAGCAAAGTAAACCTCACGTAGTACAAACTGCGGCGGGGGGGGGGGGGGGGGGGGGGGGGGGCGGGGGGGCGGGGGGGGGGGGAGGGGGGGGGGGGGGCGGGGGGGCCCGGGGGCGGGGGGGGGGCCGCCCCCCCCGCGGGGGGCGCGCGCCGGCCCCGCGGG
>NZ_MTPV01000035.1:0-36166 GCF_002009585.1 Arthrobacter sp. SRS-W-1-2016
CCTGGAACACCACCGGTGCCCTCCCGCCCGGGCTCCATCTCGAACCCACCACCGGCGCCATCACCGGAACCCCCAACACCTCCGGCACCACAAACCTCACCATCACCACCACCGACAGCTCCGGCACCACCGTCGCACTAAACGCGCAAATCCAAGTACAACCGGGACTTCCCGTTCCCTTGCTTGGCGTAACCACAATAAAGACGGCACTCGGAAACGGATTGGGGCCAACTTACGCCCTGACCGCCGATGGCGGGGTATGGGCCTGGGGTGACAATACATATGGAGAATTAGGCAATGGCACGACAACGACCTCATTTACGCCCGTTCCGGTCCAAGGGATAACTGGAATTCAGAGCATCGCGGCTGGGTACCAAAACGCATATGCTGTCAAGGGCGACGGGACAGTGTGGGCTTGGGGACGAAACATTTATGCCCAGTCCGGTTACCAAACACAGACGAATTCCAGCGTTCCGGTGCAAATCACCGGAGTTACTAACGCTCAGAGTGTCGTAGTAAATGACGCGGCCGCCGATAACTTCAGCGGTTCTCAGTTTTCCGTATACGTGCTCACCAAAGACGGAACAGTATTATCTTGGGGAAGAAATTGGGACGGGCAGCTCGGGGATGGCAGCTATGTTGATTCCAGTGCGCCCGTTCAGGTTCAAGGCCTGACAGGCGTCACGAGCCTTGCCGCCGGCGGCGGCTCAGATAATACCGGAACTGCATCTGTATTTGCCGTGAGGAACGACGGCACGGTGTGGGCCTGGGGCGACAATCAAAACGGGCAATTGGGCAACGGAACCACAAGCAGCTCTCCAATTCCGATCCAGATTCCGGGCCTCACTGGCGTCCAGTCCATCACGACCGATGAGCTTTCGCCGACATCCTATCCATCCTTTTCTGTCTACGCCCTCAAGAGCGATGGAACGCTCTTGAGCTGGGGGTCAAACCTGAATGGTGCGCTGGGCGACGGGACGACTGTCGAGGCGCATACCCCAACCCAAGTTCAGGGCATTAGCGGAATCACCCAGGTGGTAGCCGGAATGAAATCGGTATACGGATTGAAGAGTGACGGAACAATCTGGGCTTGGGGATATGACGGACACGGCCAACTCGGAAATGGCTCGCTTTCAGACTCCTACGTACCAATCAAAATTTCAAATATCTCAGGAGTTAACCAGATTTCCTGCAATTACGACTCGACCGCGTTCGCCGTCAAGTCGGATGGAACTGCCTGGGCCTGGGGAAACGCAGGAACGGAGCTTATCGGAAATGGTGCAATCTCCGACCAAACCACGCCAGCCCAAGTCGCCACGCTGTCAGGAGTTCAGTCCCTCACCGTTTCAGATGAAGAAGCATACGCTTTCATAAGCGACAAAACAGTTTCGATGTGGGGCATGGACTCTACGTCGATAGGTCAGTTGGTGCACTGATTCAAGTCCCGACTTGGCCGCCTTCCTTCATCGCGGTTTTGGTGACGCGCAGGCGCGACCGCCGGCTTTCAAAATGGATCTCTAAGAGAAGGCCTTCTCATCGACGACGACACCCCCAACGGGATACATCAAAGTTGCGCTTCGCAGATGAGCGTGGTTAGGGCCGTCTGAGGCCGAGAGCAGGAGCCTGTCTTGAGGCCGCTGCGGCGTGGTGCGGGAGGAGAGAGGTCAGGGCCTCTTTGAATTGGTGGCGACCAAGCTTCCAAATAAAAAAGAGACCCTGATATGCCCAATGCTACTTCCTGCCCGGGCGGTCGCTGGTGCGAGCGGGCAGACGCGCTTCTTGGTGTCGAAGGCATCCACGTCAGCTCTGTCACGGCCACCGGTTCCGGCGTGGTTCTGCACGTCGAAACAGCCGAAACTGTCAGCGGTTGTCCGGACTGCGGCGTCGTCGCGGTCGGCCACGGCCGCCGGCAGGTCCGGCTCCATGACACACCCTGTTTCGGGCGGCCGGTGCGGCTGCTGTGGGCCAAGCGTGTCTGGCGCTGCCCGGAACCTGACTGCCCCAGAACCACCTTCACCGAAGAACATGAGTTGGCCGGCCCCCGGGCGAAACTCACGGCCAGGGCCGTTGCGTGGGCGACCGACGGCCTGCAGCGTTTTGACGGCCTATCGATGGGCAAGCGCGGTAATGATCCCGACGATCACTAATGTCGCAAATCCTGACAACCACAAATAACCGAGAATAAGCCCCGCAAGTGCTAGGCCAGCGCCGCTTTCATGGGTCCGTTTGATTTGCGATCGGGCTATGTGTCCGAATGGTATGGAGAGCAAACCTCCGAGAACACCAAAAATCAGGGCGAGGATAGCGAACGTGTTGGTCCCCGACTTGGGGCCCATGCCGGGGGACGTTCCATATGCCAGGTCTGCAGTATAAACCGCCGTCCCATCTGAAGTCACACCCACCGGAACCGGAGCTCTGTCCAGAAACTCCTCAGCAGCTGCCAAGTCCCGATCCGTTTTCCGCTTGAGGAATCTAACTAACAGTGGTGCGCCAATGGCCCACACGACGACTCCTAGAAGAAGCCCGCTAATCCAATTCTGTAGGGCCAATCCGATTAGCAGGCCTAGGAGAACACTCCCAAGGCCCGTTCTAATCAACAATGGTGTGAAGTTTGATTTGTCCTGAAACGGGTTTCCCATGGCCCTCATAATAGAGGAAAGGAACGAATTGAAAGGGTTTGTTGCGTCACCAATTTTTAAACACGGCTCAGCTGTCATACGAGACCCACCGAGTCACCTTTTTGACACCTGTCTCCGCCCTTGCCCACCAGCTCGGCGTCTCCTGGCATACGGCCTGGGACGCCATCAAGGCAGAGGCTGCCCGGCGGATCGCAGCGGCGGCGGGCCACGCATCGGGACCTTCCATCCGGTAGAGGGCGTATCCCGCCCGAACGGAAGCCTCGACGCCCGGGCTCGGACGACGGGCGTTCGCTGCTCCGAGCCTGATTCCTTCGGGTCAGTAGGGCCAGTCACCCGTCGCCAGAGCAGGACACCCGCAACCGCAGCCGCGGCAGGACCGTGTTCCAGAGAATGATGGCCGCGGTGAGAAGATTCAGCCCACCGGCCCGGTAGCGCTGCTGCTCGAAGGACCGGTCGCGGATTTCGCCGAGCCTGTTGAAGAAGACGGCCTGGGCCGGGGTGTTGCGGACTTCAACTCGGAGAAAAGCTCTCGGGTTTGGACTTGCTCACTCCCCCGCACCCTTTGTCTCCGTCCGGGGAGACACGCTGCAGCAGGGCATTGTGGACCTGTTCAAGGGTGGTGGCGCGGACCTCGTTCGTGGCCAGTCTGCGTGCTGCCTCCGCGGCTTCCTTAGCGGCGGCCCGCTCAGCTTCCCGGGACTCCTCGAGCTGCTTGCCGATCGCGGCGAGCTGGCGCTCCTGTGCCGCCCGTTGGGCATCGAGCTGGGTGATCTCCTCGGCGTGGGCGGTTGCGGCAGCGTACCGGCCATCTCGACGTGCTTGAGGTGCCGTACATGGTTGCTGTGGTCGTGCGCCCGGCGCGCGGGGCACGGCGACGAGAGGCGGGCTTTTCGATCCAGGTGGAGTGGGATCAGCTCGACTCCCTTGTGCGTTGGGTCCCGTCAGTTCGTGTGCTCATGGATGCAGTTAAAGAGAGCCCTGCGGGGTAAGGTTTCGCCGCTGCAACCTTGCCATTAGCAATTCCTTTCCGGAATGACTCCCAAGTTGCTAGGTGACTTAGGAGGGGTTGTCACCTCATCATCAGGGACTGCCCCCTTGTTGACTCCTTCGCCTAAGGCGTTGGGTGACCGCAGCCCGGTATAGGATCACTGGCTAACGGGTGGTCGAAGAAAAGGTCGAACTGGCCACGAACGCTTCCTGAGCCGGTCCGCGCGTTCTACGGTTACCGTATGGCTCGAATGACACCGCAGGAAGCAACGGCCGTGAATATATTGCTGGGGTACTTCGCCGGCAGGCCCGAGCTACCACCGGCGGAAATTGTGCGTTCCCTCGAGATCCTGGCAAACCGGGCGCACAACCGCCTGCAGGGTGGCTGGGACGAGTTCGCGGTGCGTCGCCAATGGCCATACGCCTACGGAGAAGACGTCCAGGGGCAAGAAGGCGCGGACGAGCCTTCCGAAGACTGAACCTGGGAGTCAGGATCACCGCCGGATACTTCTCCTGGAACTGCACGATGCCATCCGGGAATGCGTCTCGTGTTACTACCGTCCGAAGTCCTTGCCGGCCTGGGTCCGGCCTCTGTGCTGCGGCGTGCGGGTGGTCGAGGCGGTGCGAACTGAGGCCACGGTCTCTCCGTCCACGAGCGGTCCGTCTGGCTTGGCACGGCCCTTCGTGGTTTCCAGCTTGGGGCCGGCGTCCTTGTCGGCCACGCGGTACACGACGTATTCGCTGACGCATCCGTAGTCGGCGGCCACGGCGGCGGCGTTGGCCGCGCAGATGGACTCCTGAGCATCGACTGTGGCGAAAAGCGATGCGGGGAAGGACTGTGGCACCCACCGGCCTCCCAGCTCGGCGTAACGGCCGAAGGCGATGCCGTTCTCGGACTCAAGGTAGCCGCGTTCCCAACGCCAGAGGGTGCGGGCCTCGCTGACCGGCCGGGTGGTCTCGACGTCGGCGACCTTCACGTCGTAGCCGGCGGCCTGCAGAGCGTCCAGCTGCGCGCAGGCGTTCTTCTCACCTGAGAGCGTGCCATCAATGATGATGTTGTCCCCCCGCTCAAGGGCGTCCCTGATGGCTTTCTTGGCCAGGATGGAGGATTCATTGTGGACCAGGGACGCCAACTCGCACGGGTAGAACTTTTCCCCTGCGGCTTCCAGCTGCCGCACCTCATCCGGAACCAGGTAGCTGTCATAGCTGCCGTCGGCAAGGGCCTTCACCAGCAGCTCGTCTTTGAAGTGATCGGGGTTGATGGACAGCCAGTGTTCCGGACCGGTCCGTGTCTGGGCGATGAGCGCATCCTGGGCGGTGGATTTCCCCGCTCCAGGGGCCCGGCAAGGACGATGGCCTTGCGGTTCCTGAGCACTTCCGGATGCGCTGCGACGAAGGCTGCAAGGATCTCGTTGTGCAGGGCGCGTCGTTCCTGGCGCGGCTGCTGCCGCTTGACGCTGAACCATTCCGGGTTCCGGGTTGTCGTGTACCGGGAGTGGGTCCTCAGCGGTCCTCCGTCAGCGCACAGGCGTTCCAGCTGGGCACGGTGCTCGGCGGCCTGATCGTCAGTAGTCACGCTCTACAGAGTAGTCACGGCACGTCCGGAGTGTCTTCGGCCGCGTCCAGAATGATGTCGTAGGCGTCCCCGTCGATCAGGCCCTTGTCGAGAGCCTCCCCTACCTCTTCGAAAGTTCCGGGAGGGTCCGGGGGAAGGATCGCCTTCCACTCCATGGACAGCTGTTCCGTGTGGTCCGGGGCTTTCACATAAGGCCACGCGGACAGCTGGCGGATCATCTCGCTGCGGTCAATGTCCCCGGCGGCGTAACGCTCCGCGATTTCGTAGGGGCTGGCTCCGCTGAACCCTTCCGGGATCGCCTTCACGCCCCTGGATTCAGCCTTCGTCAACGCCTGGCTGATCGCGGACTGGGTGATGTGCAGCGCACGGGCGATGTCGCGCTGCGGCAATCCCTGCTGCACCGCTTCCCGCAAGGCCCGCAAATAGTCCAGACGGCCCAGATCTTCACGGGCCAGGGCACGGCGTGCCAGGTCAAGTGCGTGGTCGGGGCTGGTAATTGTCATATCCAAACCTCCTATATTAGTAAGCTTATCAGGCTGACGTCCGGTCCTTCTGCTTGCGGATCGAATCCCGCAACTCGTCGCGCTCGGCCGGGAGACGGGCAGGCTCCGATTTGAAAATGGTCACCGCTCTTCTTCGTCAGCCACAGCACGAGCCTCCGATTTGTGAGCGCGGAACGCTGCTCGCTCACGCCGCCGGAAAACTAGCGGAAAGCGCCACATGGGCGGGCCATGTATGTATAACGGGCCATGTATGTATAAATAGCCACGCGGCACGACAATTCTCGTCCCTGGGCCCCAAAAAAGAACGTGTGCAAGGCACACATCCGCGTCATGCACGCATCCGGATCATGCACACGTCTGGCATCCAAGCAGTGACTCACGCCTGTCGACGGAAAGGTGACAGGCCGCCGGTAGTCATGTGGTCATGTGCCCGAACCCGTTGCTGACGATGAAGGGGTGTGAAGCAACGGCGTAACAGCATCACCATCTCATGCCCGGGGTGCGGTGCCTGCCCGCATTCCGTCGGTGTTCCTGGGGCATTGCGGTGACCATGTCCATTGCCCGGCTGTCTGCGGATGCCGGGGTGAAGTACCTGATGAAGACCACGGCCCATGGTGATGTGACCGTCCGCGATCTGACGGACTACTACACGAAATCCGGTAACCCGCCCGGGACCTGGCTGGGCAGCGGCATCGACGGCATCGGCCTGGCCCCCGGCACCGTCCTGACGGATGATTCGGCGAAGGCAGTCTTCGAAGGAGCACTGCATCCGATCACCGGTGAGCCGCTGGGCCACCGGCACGGGCAGCGGGCCACCGTCCCAGCCGGTTCGGGTAGGGAAACCGGAACATCCAAGCGTTACCCCGTTGCCGGGTTCGACTTGACGTTCAGCGTTCCGAAGTCGGTCTCGGTCCTGTGGGCGCTCAGCCCACAGGACGCCGGGGACCAGGTGTTGGCGGCGCATCACCGTGCCGTGCAGGACACCCTGGTCTGGCTCGAGTGCCGGGCCGTCGGCACCCGGACGGGCCGCAATGGCGTGGCGCACGTCGCGGTCCGCGGAGCCATCGCCGCCGCGTTTGATCATTGGGAATCCCGGGCCGGTGACCCGCAGCTGCACACCCACCTGGTCATCGCCAACCGCGTCCAACGAACGAGCGACGGGGCGTGGGCCACTCTCGATTCCCGGACCCTGTACAAGGCGGTGGTCGCGGCCAGTGAGCACTACAACGGACTGCTCTTCGACGAGCTGCGGCGCAGCCTGGGAACCGAGACCGAGCTGCGGGCACCGGCCTCGGTCGAACGCAACCCCAGCCGCGAGCTATCCGGGGTCGATGCCGGGCTGATCACGGAGTTCTCCGCCCGGGCACGGATCATCGAGCTGGAGAAGGACCGGCTGGTCCGGCTCTGGAATCTTGAACACGGGACCAATCCCTCCGACGCCACGGTCTTGAAGCTGCGGCAGCAGGCCACCCTGTCCACCCGGACGGCCAAGGACGCCCAACCCGTACCACTGACCGATCGGCTTACTTCCTGGCGTCGCCGGGCCGAACACCTTGGCTGCACGCCGGAACGCTTGATTGCCGGCACCGTCGAGCGGTCCGGCACCCGGCCCCTCACAGGTGCGGACCTGTCCCCGGAATGGCGGCAGGTCACCGGGCAGCTGGTCATGGACCTGGTCGCCCAAAAACGCGCCACCTGGAACCGGTGGAATCTGCTCGCCGAGGCCGAACGCGTCTGCGCCGGCATCCGGATGGCCAGCCCCGCCGAACGGACAGCGATGATCGAAGCCCTTGCCGACGCCGCCCAGACGTTCTCAGTCCCTCTCAACGACTACCGGTACATCGCACCTGACAATGCCCGGGCTGATCTCGCCGCCGACGGGCACACGGTTTTCGACCCGGTCACCGACCGGGTCTTCACCAACGCCCGCATCCTGGCCGACGAGGAGACCATCATGGCCGCCAGCCACGCCACCGACGCGCCCGGCTTGGAGCCCTGGGACGCCGTCGACGCCGTCACCGCCACGCAGGGCAGTGGAGGGTCCGTCCTGTTCGCGGACCAGCAGGACGCCGCCATCCGGATCCTGAGCAGCCGGCGCCGTCTGGACGCGCTCACGGGCCCGGCCGGCGCAGGGAAGACCGCCACCATGAAAGCCGTCAGCGACGGGTGGCAACAGGTCCACGGCCCCGGCAGCGTAGTCGCCCTCGCCCCGGCCGCCGTGTCCGCCGACGTCCTCGGCGACGCGTTGGGACTCGAAGCGGAAAACGTGACGAAATGGCTCTACGAATCCAACGGCCCCGGAGCAGCCAACCGCGCCCGACGCTACCTCCTCGCCGAACACGCCCTGGAACACCCCCTGGCCACCGGCCCGACCCAGAAGCGGCGGCAGCAGCAGGCGGCACAGATCCTCGCCACCCTTAGCGCCGAACAATCCCGCTGGCAGCTCCAGCCCGGCCAACTCGTCATCATCGACGAAGCGTCCATGGTCCCCACCTACCAGCTCGCCGCCCTCACCGCGATGGCGTCCGCCGCCGGGGCGAAACTCGTGCTCGTCGGGGACCCCGCCCAGCTGGACTCCATCGACGCCGGCGGGATGCTCGGCTGGCTCGACCGCACCGGCCGGGCAGTGCGGCTGACCTCCCTGCACCGCTTCACCCACGCCTGGGAAAGCGCCGCCTCGCTCCAGCTGCGGGCCGGGAACAGGGACGGGGTCCTGGAGTACCAGCGACACGGCCGGATCCAGGCGGGAAACGACCACCGGATGATCGAGGCCGCCTACGCGGGATGGGCCGACGACGAGAAAACAGGGCTGGCCTCCATCCTCATCGCCCCGGACAATGACACCGTCACCGTCCTCAACCGCCGCGCCCAGGAAGACCGGGCCGCCACCGGATCCGTTGACACCCGGCACACCGTGCCCCTGTCCGACGGCCTCACGGCCGGGTGCGGGGATGTGATCCTTGCCCGGCACAACGACCGACGAATCAGGGACAGCCTGGGCGGGTTCATCCGCAACGGCACCCTCCTGACCATCACCGCACCCCCCAGCAAAGCCGGCACCGTGCCCTGCGTCAGAAAAGACACCGGCGCCACCATCAACCTTGACCGGAGCTACCTGTCCGGGTTTACGGAATTGGGGTACGCGACCACAGCCCACCGCTCACAGGGAATCACCGTCGACACCGGCCACACCGTCGTCACCGAAGGAAGACTCACCCGCGAACTGTTCTACGTCGGCATGACCCGCGGCCGGACCACCAACACCGCCTACATCGTCGAACCCGATACCGACGCGGAGGAACTGATTGATCCGACAGCTCTGCCTGGCTGGCCGGAGATCCTCGGCCAGGTCCTGGCTACCGAAGGCGCCGAACACACCGCACACGAAACCCGGCACGAACTCCAGGACAGCACAGACACCCTCCACCAGCTCGCCGCCGAGCACGACTATCTCACCCAACTCGCCGCTGACGAGGACCTCGCGGATTTCCTCACCAGCAACTTCCCCGGCTCGGCCGTGGATCTGCGGCGCTCCCCGGCATGGGGGCCCGCCGTCGCCGCCTGGAAGCGTCTGGCAGCACATGACCGGAACCTGGCAGAGCACGAAGTGCTCAACGCAATGACGCCCCGCGGCGAAGTCCGCGACCTGACGGCCATCATCCACAACCGGCTACGCACCGCCGCCAACCTCCACGAAGCACCCGAAGGGCTCGTCCGGTGCCCCGGCAACCGTCCCGACCTGAGTAACCTTGTTACCCAGGTCGAAGAGCGCCTCCGCAACCGCGCCAAACTCGTGGCCGCACGCATCCCCGCCAGCCAGGAACCATGGGTGCAGGCCCTGACCTCACAACTCCAGAACATCCCGGCCCCGGACCGGCGACGGCGTGCGCTCCAGGAAATCCTTATCTACCGGGACCGCTGGGCGATCACCGACAACACCACTCCGCTCGGAGCCCCTGCGAGCCGGGACGAGCCTGACATGCAAAACCAACGTCAACGGCTCCAGACGAAGCTCTCCCCTGCTACCCAGACCCGCACCAGCCCCGCGACGGCAATGGTGGACCCCTATCCGCAGTCCCCCTCGACGCGGGACATGGGACTTCGGATCTAGAGCTAGAAGTCGCACCTCCCACCGCTGGCCGAAGGTTCCGACCGCTCAGAAAGTGGAATCCTTTCGATAACGAGAAGCGAAGGAATCTCACGTCAGCGGAAATGACCGTGCTCAGAGTCGATGCTTTGGAGCCCGCAGGTCGCATCCCATTTGATGCCTCTTACAAAAGCCTAAGTGGACGGCACGCACAAGATATCGGGGCGCGCTCCCCCGCAACTGCATCTCTTGGCGAAGACCTTCCCGTTTCAACGTGATCCGTCGGTTTGGAAGCGGGTTCAACGTGATCCGTCGGTTTGGAAGCGGGGCGATTCAGCGCCGCTGGTCCTCCAACGGATACATCAAAGGCCGTGGGCACTTTTTGGGCACATTTTGGGCACATCCGATGTAAAAACGGGTGATTTGAGGTAACCAAAATCCTTGAATTCTAGGGCTTTTTCATGCCCTGATTGGGGCTGAAAAGGGTTCAAATCCCACCGTCACCGCCAATGAAAACCCCCGGAATTCCGGGGGTTTTCTGCATTCTTGGGGCGTGGTGGTGCAGATTCCGCCAACTAAGCTATCCCCGCTCTCCGAGCAGGGAGATCGCTTTCGTGATTCCGACGAACGCAGCCTCCGTGGCGAGGCAGTGATAGTTGAGGCATCGGTAAGTGGGCGGCCTAGAATCGTCGCATGGGTCTCCTAACCTTCAGCATCAACGTCACCCTGGATGGTTGCGTCGACCACCAGGAAGGCATCGCCGACGACGAGACGCACGCCTACTTCACCCGCCTCATGGACGAGGGGGGTGCAATGCTCTGGGGCCGCACCACCTACGAGATGATGGAGAGCTACTGGCCGGCGGTCGCCCGCGGCGAGGAGGACGCGCCGCCTGCGATGCGCGAGTGGGCGCTCAAACTGGAGGCCAAGCCGAAGTACGTTGTGTCGTCGACGCGAAGCGACTTCCCGTGGACCAACAGCCACCACGTGGTCGGCGACCTGCGCACGGCGGTGCAGGATCTCAAGGATGCGACTCCCGGCGGGGTGCTCGTCGGCAGCGGCAAACTTGCGACAGCGCTGGACCAGCTGGATCTGATCGACGAGTACAAGTTCCTTGTCCATCCCAGGATTGCCGGCCACGGCCCCACCCTGTACCAGGGCGGACTGCCTAGCACCCGGCGCCTCGATCTTATCTCGGCGGAGCCGCTCAGCAACGGCGCGGTCGCCTTGCACTATCGACGGGCTGATTGACGGTGGCTGTCCGTCGCGGGTGAGCTTCGGCTGAAACGAGTCTCGTTCGGGCTACTTCGTCTCGTTCGGATGACTGGTGTGCTCCTGCTCGAGAAAGACCGTGCGCTCGTTAATGTAGAACCAGATGCGGGCCGCGCCCTTCGCCGTCGGCTTGTGCTGCCAGCGCTCGTAGGTCGCGCCACCTCGCTCGATGATGCCGAGTTCGCCCTTCAGCCGGTAGTTCGTCGGCGTCGTCGCCAACGGCGTCCGGGTGAGGAAATCCCAGGTCTCCGTCATGCGATTTGCGGATCGTTGCGACGAGATCCCGCCACCCCTTCTGCGCGTCGGCGGTGGCGAGGCGGATCTCGTACTCAATCTTTTTCGGTGGACGCGGGACCAGCCCGCCTTTCTTGGCCGCGGCCACAGTTACGGCCGCTCCACAAGCCAGTCATCCACAAGCCACTCGAGGTCGGCGCTGCCGAGCCCGGCGGCTACGGCCGTGGCCGTCTCTTTCCAACTGGTCCGCTCGGCAATGGCGAGGTGCGGCTGGTTGGTTGAGAAAGACGCACGCGCAGCATCGACGAGGTCCTATGCACAGGACTCCCTATCGACTGGCGAGAGGGCGAGCATCCAGGGGAAAGCCTTCGACATGCGCTCGGCAAGCGAGCCGAGATCATCGAGAGTGACGGTGATGAGCTGCGCCGCGAAGTTCATCACGAGGGAGCGCCCCTCGGCTTCACGCTGCGACATCAGAACCAGCGTCTCGCCGTCGCGCCGGGTCACCGTCACGGGATGGTCCTCGGCCTCGGCGAAAACCTCGGCGGAGTGCTTGCTCAGGTCAGATGAGCGTCGGGTTGCCACGGGACATCACCGTCAGCGCGCCCATTGTTTCGGACGAGACCCGGGGACGAAGTAGAGTCGCTTGACGCCCTCGAATCTACTCGTCTGGATTCGAGCAGAGGGTCACACCCAAGAAGGTCACCAATCAGCCTTGCAGCGCTCGCTCTCGTGGCGGCCTGGCCCCTCGGCTTCCTGAGCTGCGCGGTGGTCGAACAGCCAGCCCAGCGGATCCGGCACGCCCTCATGAGCCGCCTGGCCCTCCGGGCAGCCAGCTAAACCAATGCGATTAAACGCTTGATCAACGATACTTCAACAGCTATCGTTGCCGTGATTAAGCGTTTAATCAAGAGTCCTTAGCTCCACCACGAACTCCCCGTCTGCTCAACAACGCCGTGTGCAGAGGCTCGATGCAGAGCTATCGGCGGTCGAGTAGTCCTGACCGAAACCCGGAGATTTTATGGCCCACTCAGCAAGGAGGCTGTCGAAGAGGGCGAGCATGCTCGCCCTCTTCGCCGCGCTCACGATGTTTTTCACGACCACCATCGTTACCGGGGACATCCCCGGAGCAGGAGCCGTCGGCAGCGCGGCCGCACCGCCAATGCGCGCCGTTTACCACATGACTCCCCCGTCGGGATGGCTGAGCGACCCCCAGCGGCCCATCTATCTCAACGGCAAGTACAACCTGTATTACCTTCACAGCAACCAGGACAACGGCCCCGGCGGGTGGCGACATGCGACGTCGTCGGACACTGTGTTGTTCAACGACCAAGGCGACGCCCTCCCGCTCCAAAGCAACTTCCCCGTATGGACCGGCTCCTCGGTGATCGACACGAACAACACCGCGGGCTTCGGGGCCGGCGCCGTCGTCGCGCTCGCCACGCAGCCCACCGACGGCGACGCGTTCCAGCAATCTCAATACCTCTGGTATTCGACCGACGGCGGGACAACCTTCACGCAGTACGGAGCACCGGTCATCGCCAACCCGGACGCCTCCGATTGGTTCCGCGACCCGAAGATCGTTTGGGACTCGGCGCACTCTACGTGGGTAGCAGCGATCGGCCGCCAGCAGAAGATCACGTTCTACACCTCGCCGGACCTCAAGACCTGGACGCACCAGACGGACTTCAGTTACACCGCCCCGAACATCGGCGGCGTTGAGTGCCCGGACATCTTCCAGATGAAGGCCAACGACGGTTCTTGGCATTGGATCATGGCCGGGAGCATGCAGGGCGACTACAGCGGCAAGCCGGACACGTACGCCTACTGGACCGGCACGTGGAACGGCTCGGCGTTCGTCGCAGACCAGACGGACCCGCAGTGGCTCGACTGGGGCTCGGACTGGTACGCCTCGGTGACCTGGCCGGACGCCGCGAATCCCGACACTTCCCGATACGCGATCGGCTGGATGAACAACTGGCACTACGCGCCGCACACCGTTCCGACTGACTCCACCGACAACTACAACGGCCAGATGTCCGTGGTGCGCCAGCTCAGCCTCAAGTCCGAGGGCAGCGGCGTCTACAGCCTTCTATCCCAGCCGACGCCGAATCTGGCCAACTACGCCACCAAAACCGTGAAGCCCGCCAACGCCACCGTCAATGGACGGACAACCCTCGACTACCACGGCTCGGCCTACGAACTCGACGCGGACGTCAGTTGGACCACCCTGAACAACGTCGGTATCTCCATTGGCGAGAACAAGGATGCCAGCCGGCACACGAACATCGGCGTCTACGGGGGCAACCTCTACGTCGATCGCTCGGCGCAAGACCAGGTGCCGTACTCCTTCGGTACCTACCAACAGTCCCAGGCTCCGCTTGCCTCGGGCACGACCTCCGTACACCTCCGAATCCTCGTGGACCACGGCAGCGTGGAGGTCTTCGCCGACGACGGGCGGATCGCACTCTCGAACCAGGACTTCTTCACGTCGTCGGACACAGGGATCTCCCTCTACACAATCGGCGGTAGCGCCAACTTCGCCAACCTCTCGATCACGGAATACGCCAACATCACCGAACAGGCGAATCCCGCGGCGCCGTACACGGACTTCGAAGGCAGCACCTACGGTTCATGGACGACGGCGGGCGCGGCCTTCGGATCCGGGCCCGCCACCGGGGCTCTCCCCAACCAGCAGCCCGTCACGGGCTACCTTGGGAATAAGCTTGCCAACAGTTTCAACGGTGGCGATGCGTCGACCGGAACGCTGACCTCGCCGTCGTTCACCATCGGCCACTCCTACGTCAACTTCCTCGCAGGAGGCGGGAACAACCCAAGGCCCTCGGACGTCTTCGCCGACTTCGAGGGCGCGACGTGGGGCGCCGGCTGGACGCCGTCGGGCAGTTACGTTGGCCAAGGCCCGACGGCGGAATCCCTCCCCAACCAGCTCGGTTCCAAGGTCCTCGATACGTACGTCGGAGGAGGTGATGCCTCCACGGGCGCGATCACGTCGCCGACGTTCACGATCACACGGGACTACATCGACTTCCTCATCGCGGGCGGAAACCACCCCTGGGGCCAGTCCGGCGCCGCGGCGGTGAACCTTCTCGTCAACGGGCAGGTAGTCCGCACGGCAACGGGCCAGAACTCATCGACGATGTCGAACGTGAACTGGGACGTCCACACGCTCGTGGGGCAGAAGGCCCAAATCCAGGTCATCGACCACGCAACCGGGTCCTGGGGCCACATCATGGTGGACCAGATCGTGTTCAGCAGCGTGCCGAACGCGGTTGGAGGCGAACCGGACAATCAGACCACGGTGAATCTCGTCGTCAACGGGCAAGTCGTTCGCACCGCGACGGGCCAGAACAGCGAGCGCCTCGCGTGGACGTCCTGGAACGTCTCCGACCTCATTGGCCAGAGCGCCCAGCTCCAAGTGGTCGATAACGGCACGGGTAGCTGGGGCCATATCCTGCTCGACCAAGTCACCTTCGAAGACATCCCGGCCGCCTGAGTCGAAGAGCCGCTCGGCCTGTCCGTCCTGACCTTGTTTGCCATGCGAAAGCCCTGAGATGACACGACTCGCCGTGTCGCAAGCGCTTTCCGAAACGAAAGAAGGTCAGGACGGCGCGCCGCCCTCCTGTGAGAACTGCGGGAGGGCGGCGAGTCCGCGGATAACCTGCCCGATTGCCCCATCCGCCCAGCGTCCATTTGTGCCTATGCTGGGCCAATGGGGAGCGAATCATCGACGACGCCGGATGCGCGGCGCCTCCTCGCGGCGCTGGCAAACGCCCAAGCCCGGAGAGTCTTCGCGGAGATCGGCGTCGGCGGAACCCCGGGCAGCTCGCTCTCGCCGGCAAAACTCGAACGGGCGCTCACGCTCCTGAACCAGGCGGGGCTGGTCGAGGCGGTCGAGACCGAAGGCGGTGTCCGCTACCGCATCCGCGAGCACGCCTTCCGGGACGCGCTGGCGGGCCTCTCGTCTGCACCCAGCCCGTCCGGCGTCGAGCGCTTCTTGACGGCGGATGGCCGCATCGACCGCTATCCTGCGCGGGAGGCAGACCGCCTCAGGCTCCTCGCATGGGTAGCGACGCGCATCCTGGACACCGGCGAGCGCATGGCGGAACGGGAGCTCAACGAACGCCTTGCCCGGTTCACTGGAGACGTGCCCATGCTCCGGCGTTACCTCGTGGACGCCGGCATCGTGAGACGCATGCCCGACGGCTCGGCCTACTGGCTGGCCCTCAAAGAAGACGCCGACGGCGGCCCCTAAAGTTCCCGGGCATTCGCCAGGACCGGAAGCTTGCCCCGGACTCCCCCCACAACAGCCGGATCGACGTCGACGACGGCGAGTTCCGGGTTTTCACCGAGGGCCACCATCACGGTACCCAACGGCGAGATCACAGCACTGTGCCCAATACCGGTGGGCGCCGTGGCGGTGGCAGGCAGGCCGACACTGGCGGGATTGCCTTGGCCGCACGCCACCACGAAGGTGGTGCTGTCCACTGCGCGGGCCCGCACCAGCAGCTCCCACTGCTCGGCCTTGCCCTCGCCGGCGCCCCAAGAGGCGCAGACGATGTTGACCTGCGCTCCTGCCCGGGCGTTGGCGGTGAAGAGCGCTGGGAATCGAACGTCGTAACACGTGGCAAGGCCGAACACGGTGCCGTTGAGTTCGAAGGTTACGGGCGACGTCCCGGCGTCGACCGAATCGGACTCCGCGAAGCCGAATGCGTCAAAGAGGTGGATCTTGTCGTAGGACGTGTCCACCCCTGGGCCGGTGACCAAAAGGGTGTTCCGGACCCGGCCGCCCTCGCCCGGAGTGAACATTCCCACCACGACGGCGATGTCCAGCTCCCGCGCAAGGCCGCGGACCGCTGTGGCCCATGGTCCGTCCAACGGTTCGGCGACGTCCGCCAGGCTGTTGCCGAAGGCGCGCATCGCTGCTTCGGGGAAGACCACGAGTTCGGCTCCGGCGGCTTTGGCGCGGGTGGCGTATTCTCGGATCAGTTCCAGGTTGGCAGCCGGATCGGCTCCCGTGATGATTTGTGCCACGGCTAAACGCATGAATTTACTCCAAATTGTTGTATACATGATGTATGCGAAAAAGTTCGGGGACTGCGGCGTCCGGCCGCGAGAAGGCGTACGCGTACCTGCGTGAAAATATCCTGATCGACCCCGAAGTCCAGGGGAAGTTCCTGAACGAGCAGGAACTCGCCGCGGAAATCGGCGTCTCGCGTACGCCGGTACGTGAGGCGCTCCTGCTGCTCGTCTCCGACGGCTTGGTGGAACTGATTCCCCAGCGCGGGGCCTACGTTCCCCCGGTGACCGGCCGGGAAATGTCCGAATTGATGGAACTGCGCGGGATCCTTGAAAGCCACGCTGCCCGGCTGGTCATCGAGCAAGGCCGGATCCCCGCCGGGACGATGCAGGAAACCCTTGACCAGCAGGCCAAGCTTCCCGAGGAACTGAGCCCGGAAGCGGCCCGTGAGTTTATCCGCCTGGACACGCTGTTCCACCAGCAGCTCATCGACGCGGCGGGCAACGAGCTGATCTCCCGGACGTACAGCAAGCTCCACGTCCGGCAGATCCTGGTAGGCGTCTCCGCGCTGTTCCGTACCGGAGGCCGGCGCGAGCAGGTGTGCGCCGAACACCAGGACATTCTCGACGCCCTGATGTCCGGCGACGCGGCGAAGGCCCAGAAAGCCATTGACCATCACCTTGCGGTGACCCGGGACATCCTGCTCCGCACTTGAGGCAGTTTCTGGCTGCCGAGCGCTGCTCGCCGAGATGCTCACGACTTCTCCCGAGAGTCAGCGGGTTTCAGCGGCCGCGGACCGCTGGCTTGCCGCCGCCGATCCTTCGAGCAGCAGGCGGTAGTCCTCATCCTCCACAGTGTCGGAGTCCCGGCCGAGCGCCAATCCCACGACGGTGACGACGGCGGCCACGGCCACATAGATGGCAACCGGAATCCAGGTGCCGAACTGGGACAGCAGCAGCGTGAACATCAAGGGGGCGATGGCGCCCCCGATCACGCCGGCGAAGGTATAGGCCAGCGAACTTCCAGTGGACCGCAGCCTTGGGGAGAACTGTTCCACGATGAAGGCAGCCTGCGGTCCGTACATGAAGGAGTGCGCCATGAGGCCCAGGACAATTCCCACGATCAGCAGCGGCTCGCTGTGCCCGCCCAGGATGCCGAAGAAGACGAAAGTCCACACGGCTCCGATCACTGCCGCGATGCCGTAGACGAGGCGCCGGTTGAAGCGGTCGGAGACGGCACCCGCCAGCGGGATCATGAAGAGCTGGAATGCGGAGCCGATCAACACGGCGGTGAGGACCTGGCTGCGGTCATAGCCAAGCGTCTGGATTCCGTAGCTCAGGGTGAAGACTGTGAACAAGGCGTACAGCACGTCCGGGCCCACCCGGCACAGGGTGGCAGCGACGAGCGGCCGGAGTTCCTTGCTGAAGACTTCGCGGACCGGAGCGTTGGACTGCTCACCGTGCGCCTCGATGGCCTTGAAAATCGGGGTGTCTTCAAGCTTGAGCCGAATCCAGAGACCGAAGCCCACCAGCACGGCTGAGACCAGGAAGGCGATGCGCCAGCCGAAGCTGATGAACTGCGCTTCGCTGAGGGTAACAGTCAGGACGGCCAGGATGCCGTTGGCCAGGAGGTTGCCGGCCGGCGGTCCGACCTGGGCCGCCGAAGCCCAGAAGCCGCGCCGCTGGGGATCGCCGTATTCGCTGGAGAGCAGCACTGCGCCGCCCCATTCGCCGCCCACGCCCACGCCCTGGGCAAAGCGCAGCAACACCAGGATGATCGGGGCCGAAATCCCGATGCTGCCATAGCCCGGTAGCGCCCCGATCAGCACCGTGGCAACGCCGATGATCATCAGCGTCGTCACCAGGACTTTCTTACGGCCGATACGGTCACCAAGCCGGCCGAAAATGATGCCACCCACCGGTCGGGACACGTAGCCCACGGCGTACGTCGAGAACGCCAGGATGGTCCCGGTCAAGGGGTCCGATGACGGAAAAAAGACAAGGGGGAACACGACGGCGGCCGCGGCGGAGTAGACGGCAAAGTCGTACCACTCGAGCGCGGTGCCGGTGAGACTTGCGGCAAAGGCCTTGTACAGGCCTTTGGGATGCATCGGCTTTCCCGGACGCGGCGCTGCGCCGGAAGCCGGAACTGGAACGTTGGCCATGGGTTTCCTCCACGAGAAGTTTACGGTGACGCCTGCCACACTGGCGTTAAATGTATACATTACGCATACTGGTTGTACATTGGCGACTGTTTCCGGTTTCCGGTTTGAAAAATTTCTCCAGCAGGACACGCAAAGGATGGACAGAAAATGACGACTCTGAGCTTTGAACTTCCCGATGGCACCACGCGGAATGTCCAGGTCAAGCACCTCCTGAACGCCGGCTACGCAGGGCGCGAACAGGAAGAAGTGCAGGCCCACATCGCCGAGCTGGCCGAACTCGGCGTTCCCGGTCCCGCAACTACGCCGGCCCTGTACCCCGTGTCGCCATACCTGGCGCAGCAGGTTTCCGAAGTCCGCGTGCAGCACGGCAGGACCTCGGGCGAAGCGGAGTGGGCGCTCGTGATCACGGAGGAGGACGTGCTCCTGACAGTGGCGTGCGATCATACGGACCGCGAACTCGAAGTCCATGGCGTGGCATGGAGCAAGAACGCCAGCCCGGACGTGTTGGGTCGCAAGGCCTGGCGCCTGGATGACGTCCGTGACCATTTGGACAACATCACGCTCAAGGGCTGGGTAGGCGACGGCGAAACTCCGGACACCCTGATCCAGGACAGTTCGCTCGAGGCGCTCCTCAGCCCCGACTACTGGCTGGGGGTCCTGGCGGAGCGTGGCCTGAACCAGCCGGGCACGGTCCTCATTTCAGGAACGGTTGCGATGAAACAGGGGGTTGACCAGTTTGCCCGCAGCTGGAAGGTGGAAATGACGGACCCGGTGACCGGCACCTCGGTGGACGCCCAGTATGTTGTGGAGAAGATGGCGGAGCCCATCGGCTGAGCCCGGTTCCGCCGTCGTCCTACCCGAATCTCCATTGTGGGCGCCGGGGGCCGGGCTTACGCTGGGAGAGGCACAAGCGGTTGGCACTACTACCGCGTTGAGAGGGCGCTGCATGGACGCCAATTCCATCACCGACACCTTCCACCGGCCCCTGCGGGACCTGCGGATATCCGTCACGGACCGATGCAATTTCCGCTGCGTCTACTGCATGCCCAAGGAGATCTTCGGGCGCGACTTCGTTTTCATGCCCCGGGACCAGCTGCTGACCTTTGAGGAAATCACCAGGCTGGCGTCGATCGCGGTGGGACACGGTGTACGGAAGATCCGGCTGACCGGCGGGGAACCCCTGCTGCGGAAGGACATCGAGGAACTGGTCCGGATGCTGGCCCGGCTGCGCACTCCCGACGGGCTGGCACCGGACCTGGCCATGACCACGAACGGCTCGGTCCTGGCGCAGAAGGCACAGGCCCTCAAGGATGCCGGGCTGAACCGGGTGACGGTCTCGCTGGACTCCCTCCGGGAGGAGACCTTCCAGGCCATGAACGACGTCGGCTATCCCGTGGCCAGGGTCCTGCACGCCGCGGAGGTTGCCCAGGCCGCGGGACTCGGGCCGGTGAAGATCAACATGGTGGTCAAGCGCGGGACGAATGACCAGGACATCCTTCCCATGGCTCGCCACTTCAAGGGGTCCGGGTTCATCCTGCGGTTCATCGAGTACATGGACGTGGGTGCGTCCAATGGCTGGAAAATGGATCAAGTGGTCCCCTCCGCCGAGATCCTGGCCCGCATCGGCGCGGAGTTCCCGCTGGAGCCCGTGGCGCCGAACTACCCCGGCGAGACCTCGGATCGCTGGCGCTACGCGGACGGCAGCGGCGAAATCGGTGTCATTTCCAGCGTGACCCAAGCCTTTTGCCGCGGCTGCACGCGGGCCCGGCTCTCGGCCGACGGGAAGCTGTTCACGTGCCTCTTCGCCACAGCCGGGACGGACCTGAGGGCACTCCTGAGAGACGGCGCGTCCGACGTCGAGCTTTCGACGGCGTTGTCCGCACTGTGGGGCGGCCGCACTGACCGCTACTCGGAACTGCGCAGTTCGCACACGCCTAAAGACCCCGCAGCGGCGCACAAGATCGAGATGTCGTACATCGGCGGGTAGCCGAACGGGCCGGAGCCCTGCCGGTGACCCTATGCTGGTGCCATGACGCAGACGTCGATCAGCTCCGCGACAGCGCTGGCCGAAATGCTGGCCGCCACCGGCTACCTCGCCGACGACGGCCTGGCCACCATCGGCTACCTCGCCCTGAGCATGGAACGGCCGCTGCTGCTGGAAGGCGAACCGGGCACCGGCAAGACCTCCCTCGCCGAAGCGCTGGCGGAAGGGTTCGGGCTGCCGCTGATCCGTTTGCAGTGCTACGAGGGAATCGACGCGTCGCAGGCGCTGTATGACTGGGACTTCACTGCCCAGATCCTGCATCTGCGCAGCGTGGAGGCCAGCGGCGGCTCGGGAATGGGCACGCGCCTGAGCGTGGCCGAACTGGAAAGTTCGCTGTACGACAAACGGTTCCTGCTGGCCCGCCCCATCCTCAAGGCGCTGCAGCAAAGCCCGGCCGTGCTGCTCATCGATGAAATCGACCGGGCCGACGACGAGTTCGAGGCGTTCCTGCTGGAGGTGCTCTCCACCTACCAGGTCTCCATCCCCGAGTTCGGCACCGTCAAGGCCGACACCCCGCCGATCGTGGTGCTCACCTCCAACCGGACCCGGGACCTGCACGATGCGCTCAAACGCCGCTGCCTCTACCACTGGATCGACCACCCAGGGCTGGCCCGCGAAGTGGAGATTGTGCGGACCCGGCTCCCCCAGGTGCCCGAGCTCCTTGCCGAGCAGGTGGTTCGCGCGGTCCAGCAGATCCGGGTCACCGACGACGTGCTCAAGCCTCCGGGCGTTGCCGAGACCCTGGACTGGGCCCGCGCGCTGCACCAGCTAGGCCGGGCTGAGCTTGACTTGGCCTCGGCGGCGGCCAGCATCGGCGCGCTGTGCAAGTACCGCGAGGACACCGAGCGGGTCTCGGCGGCCCTGGCCCGGATGCTCGGCTGAGCGCATGCCGCCGGCAGGACAGATCACCCCGGGAGGGCACAGCCCAGGCCACAGCCCAGACACGGGCACGGGCCACAGCGCCGAAGAGATCCTGTTGGCCTTCGCTGCCGCCGTGCGTGCGGCCGGCGTGAAAGTGACCGCGGACCGCTCGCTCAGCTTCGTCGACGCCGTCGGCAGGCTCGCCCTGGATCGCCGTTCGGACGTCTTCTGGGCCGGCCGCGCCACCTTGTGCGCCTCGCCGGAGGACCTGCCCGCCTACCAGCGGACGTTTGAGGCCTGGTTCGCCGTGGAACATTCCGCCGCCGAACGCCTGGAAAACTCCGCGACGGCCGTCAGCGCCGCGTCTTTGGACAACGACGACGGCGGGCCGGAAGGTAGGCGCGAACAGTTGCGGGCGCTCGCCAGCCGCCGTGAGCTGCTGCGGCACCGCGATGTCGCCGTCCTGGACGACGCCGAGCGGGCCCTGCTGCGCCGGATGTTCGAGGAACTACCGGTACGCCTGCCCACCCGCCAGACCAGGCGCAAGCACCTCGACCGGCACGGCGACGTGGACCGCGTGCGGACCCTGCGCGACCAACTGCGCCGCGGCGGGGAACCCGGACCGCTGCGCCGTGCCCGGGCTCCGCGCAAACCCCGCCGGATGGTCTGGTTGATCGACGTCTCGGGTTCGATGGCACCTTACGCGGACAGCCTGCTGCGCTTGGCCCACCGGGTCGTGGAAGCCGCCCCGCGCCAAGTGGAGGTGTTTACGCTCGGTACCCGACTGACCCGCGTGACGGGCGCACTGCGGGTTCCCGACCCGGACAATGCCTTGGCCTTCGCTGGCCGCGCCGTCCCCGATTGGTCCGGGGGGACCCGGCTTGGAGAGGTGCTGCGGGCGTTCAACGACCGCTGGGGGCAGCGCGTGATGGTGCGCGGCGCCGTCGTCGTGATTGCCAGCGATGGCTGGGAGCGGGGCGACCCCGCACTGCTGGGACGGCAGGTCGAACGGCTGCACCATCTGGCGCGGCGGATCATTTGGTCCAATCCGCACCGCGGCAAAGCGGGATATCAGCCGCTGCAGCGGGGAATCAGGGCGGTCCTGCCGCACGTTGACTTCTTTATAGGGGGGCACTCAATGCAGAGTTTCGAGGAGTTGTTGGACGTGGTTGCCAATGCGTGAAGTCTTGGACGATCTGGTCGCAGCCATGGCGGCCGGCCACACAGTAGGACTCGGAACGGTGGTGCGCACCTTCCGCTCCGCACCGCGGCCGGCCGGAGCCGCCATGATGGTCGACGCCGACGGCAGTGCGGTGGGCTCGGTGTCCGGCGGGTGCGTCGAAGGAGCGCTCTACGAACTGGCCACCAAGGTGGTCGAGTCCGGCAAGCCGGTGCTGCAGCGCTACGGCATCAGTGACGACGCCGCGTTCGAGGTCGGCCTCACCTGCGGCGGGATCCTGGATATTTTTGTGGAACCGCTTTCCACTGAGCTCTTCCCGGAATTGCCGCAAGTAGCGGACGACGTCGGTGCAGGCCGCCCGGTTGCCATCGTCACCGTGATCGAACACCCCGATCCGGCGTGGCTGGGCCGCCATTTGGTGGTCCGCCCGGAGGGGTTCGTCGGCTCCCTCGGCAGCGAGCGTGCCGACCACGCGGTATCCGACGATGTCCAGGGCCTGCTGGCCGCAGGCCGCAACGCCACCCTCATGTACGGGCCGGACGGGCAGCGCCGCGGCGAGGGCATGCGCGTTTTCGCCCTCAGTTTCGCCCCGCAGCCGCGGATGCTGGTGTTCGGTGCGATCGACTTCGCTGCCGCCGTCGCGAAACAAGGCACTTTCCTGGGCTATCGGGTCACGGTCTGCGACGCCCGCGCGGTTTTCGCAACGGCTGCCCGGTTCCCGCAGGCCGACGAAGTAGTGGTGGAATGGCCGCACCGCTACCTGCAGGCGCAGATCGCTGCCGGCCAAGTGGATGAACGCACGGTGATCTGCGTGTTGACGCATGATCCAAAATTCGACGTTCCGCTCCTGGAGCTGGCACTGCGCCACAACGTGGCCTACGTGGGCGCGATGGGATCCCGGCGCACGCACCACGACCGGCTGGAACGGCTGCGCGAAGCCGGCTTGAGTGAGGCCGAATTGGCCAGGCTCTCCAGCCCGATCGGCCTGGACCTGGGATCCCGCACCCCCGAAGAAACGGCCGTCTCCATCGCCGCCGAAATCATTGCGTTGCACTGGGGTGGCGGCGGCGGACGATTGAGCACCATGGAGGCCCGGATCCACCACGAACCCACGGTTGAAGCGGACCACGAGGATGCGGGGTACGAACTCAAGCCGGGCTAGGGCATTCGCGTTCTCCGAGGAGTAACCTGTGTCACATCAGGACTGGATGCCGAGCAGTCGTGCCCGTCGTCCAACGCGACAGGAGATCCCCATGGCGAGTTCCAAGACGATCACCGTCGAAGTCGATGATGTGAGCTACATAGACGATGTCGAGCCACGATTGCTGCTGGTCCAGTACCTGCGCGAACGGCTTGGCAAGACCGGCACATTGATCGGCTGCGACACTACCAACTGCGGCGCCTGCACCGTCCATCTGGACGGAGTCAGCGTCAAATCCTGCACCATGTTCGCGGTTCAGGCAGACGGCCACAGCGTCACCACCATCGAAGGCCTGGCCCGGGACGGAAAACTCGCCCCTCTCCAGCAAGCCTTCCACGAATGCCATGCGCTGCAATGCGGCTTCTGCACGCCAGGCATGATCATGCAATCGGCATCCCTCCTCGCCGAAAACCCGCACCCCACCGAACAGGAAATCCGGGACGGCCTCGAGGGGAACCTCTGCCGGTGCACCGGGTACCAGAACATTGTTGCCGCGGTGCAGGCCGCGGCTGACGGCACGGTTTCGGCAGACGGCACAGTATCCGCTGACAGCGATGAAGCGGAAACGGCAGGTGTGGCATGACCATCACCGAAGTCGGCAGGGCCCGCCTCCGCAAGGAAGATGCCCACCTCATCACCGGACGCTCGAGGTACACCGACAACATGACGCTGCCCGGCATGCTCCATGTGGCCATGGCCCGCAGCCCGTTCGCCCACGCCAAGATCACCTCGATCGACACCTCCGCCGCGAAGTCATCTCCCGGAGTCGTCGCCGTGCTCACCGGAGCCGACGTGGCCGCGGAACAGGGCAGCCTGCCCAACGCCTGGCCGATAACGCCCGAGCAAAAAGCTCCAGCCCACCCGGCGATCGCCGTCGACGCGGTCGCTTTTGCCGGCGAAGTCGTTGCGTGCATTATTGCCCGCAGCGCCGCAGCGGCCCGCGACGCCGTCGAACTGGTCGATGTCAGCTATGAGGAGTTGCCCGTCGTCCTGGACCTGGAAGAGGCGTTGAAGGACGAGGTGCTGGCCCACCCGGACCTGGGCACCAACAAATCGGCAACCTGGATCTTTGACTCAGGCGAGGCCGGCACGGGCAAAGCGATCAGCGAGGCGCTCGAGGGCGCGGAAGTCCTCATTGAGCGTACGTTCTACCAGCAGCGGCTGATCCCGGCCTTCATGGAGCCCCGATCGACGGTAGTAGACCCGACGGGCGAACAGATCACCGTGTGGTCGGCCACGCAAATACCGCATATTCTTCGGCTCATGCTGGCGCTGACGCTCAGCATTCCGGAAAGCAAAGTTCGCGTGATCGCCCCCGACGTCGGCGGCGGCTTCGGCGGAAAACTGCAGGTGACCCCGGAGGAAGCCATCACGGTTCTTGCCGCCCGGCACACCGGCAAACCATGCAAGTACACCGAGACCCGCAGCGAGTCCCTCATGGCGGCCCACCACGGCCGCGCCCAAGTGCAGAAGGTGAAGCTCGCGGCCACCAAGGACGGGATCGTCACGGGACTGGACGTGCACCTGCTGGCTGACATGGGCGCCTATCTGGGCCTGGTCACTTCCGGGGTTCCCATCCTGGGCGCCTTCATGTACAACTCCATCTACAAGTTCCCGGCCTACCGGTTCGAATGCACCAACCTGTTCACCAACAAGGCGTGGACCGATGCCTACCGCGGCGCGGGCCGACCGGAAGCAACCTTCGCCATCGAGCGCTTGATGGATGAACTCGCCGTCGAGCTCGGCATGGATCCCCTGGAGGTACGGAAGAAGAACTGGATCAAGCACGAGGAATTCCCCTTCACCACCGTCGCCGGGCTGGAATATGACAGCGGAAACTACGAGGCGGCCACCGCGAAGGCCGTGGAGCTCTTTGGCTATGACGAGCTCCGTGCCGAGCAAGTACGGCGCCGCGAAGCCAACGATCCCGTGCAACTCGGCATCGGCATCTCCACGTTCACCGAAATGTGCGGCCTGGCTCCTTCCCGGATACTCGGCGCGCTCAGTTACGCCGCCGGCGGCTGGGAGCATGCCCAAGTGCGGGTGCTGCCCACCGGCAACGTCGAAGTGGTCACGGGATCCTCTGCCCACGGCCAGGGACACGAAACCGCGTGGAGCCAGCTCGTGGCGGACAGGCTCGGAGTGCCGTTCGAAAATGTCGAAGTGCTGCATGGGGACACCCAGACCTCGCAGCGGGGCCTGGACACTTACGGCTCCCGATCACTGACCGTCGGCGGCATGGCGGTGTTGGCCGCTGCGGACAAGGTGATCGAGAAGGCCAAGGTCATGGCAGCGCACATGATGGAGGCCAGCGAAGAGGACATCGAGTTCACGGACGGCAAGTTCAGCGTCAAGGGTACTGATCAGTCCACGGCGTTCGGTGAAATCGCCTTCGCCGCCTTCTCCGCGCACAACCTGCCGGAGGGTTTTGAACCCAATCTGGACTCGGATGCCACCTTCGACCCACAGAATTTCTCCTTCCCGCACGGCACCCACCTGGCCGCGATGGAGGTGGACACCGAGACCGGGCAGGTCACCATCCGCAAGTACGTTTGCGTGGACGACGTCGGAGTGGTGGTCAATCCGCTGATCGTGGAGGGCCAGGTCCACGGTGGCTTGGCACAGGGAATCGCGCAGGCCCTCTATGAGGAGGCCGTTCATGACGACGCCGGGACCCTCGTCACGGGCTCGTTTGTGGACTACTTGGTGCCTGGTGCCCCGGATCTGCCGCACTTCACGACGGCGCGCACCGAGACGCCGTCCACCACCAACCAGTTGGGGGCCAAGGGAGTCGGCGAAGCGGGAACCATCGCCTCGACGCCCGCCATCGTCAACGGTGTGCTGGACGCGGTGCGGCACCTTGGGGTGAAGGACATCAAGATGCCGTGTACGCCGTCGCGCGTGTGGGCCGCCCTTGAAGAAGCCAAGACCACCGGAGGTGTGCAATGATTCCGAGCGCATTCGATTACGCCGCGCCCACTACGGTAGCGGAGGCGTTGGGCGTGTTGGCCGACGCCGGTGACGACGTGAAGGTGCTGGCCGGTGGCCAAAGCCTGATCCCCGTAATGAAACTGCGCCTTGCCGACCCCGCGATGGTGGTCGACTTGGGCCGGATCGGCGAGTTGTCCGGGGTCCGCGACGACGGCGATGCACTGCTGATCGGAGCCATGACGACGCACCACCAGATCGCCACCGACCCGCTCATTGCCGAGCACGTGCCGTTGCTGGCCCAGGCCGCGGCCACGGTCGCGGATCCCCAGGTCCGCCACCGCGGCACGTTCGGCGGCGCCCTCGTCCATGCCGACCCGGCGGGCGACATGCCCGCGCCGGTGCTGGCCGCGGACGCGACGTTCATCCTGGCAGGCCCCAACGGGGAACGCCGGGTGGCAGCGGCGGACTTCTTCCAGGGATACTTCACCACCGCCGTCGACGACGGCGAGATCCTCACCCATATTCGGGTGCCGAAGTACACCGGTTGGGGTTCGCACTATGAGAAGTTCACCAGGGTGGCCCAGCAATGGTCCATCGTCGCCGTGGCCGCGATGGTCCGGGTGGAAGGCGCCACCATCGCCGAGGCCAGGATCGGCCTGACCAACATGGCCAGCACACCGTTGCGGGCGACCGCCGTCGAACAGGCCCTCGCGGGCGCCCCGCTGACAGCGGAAGCGATCGCCACCGCGAGCGCGCACGCCGCCGAATCGAGCGATCCCGCCAGCGACCTCAATGGAGACGCGGCCTACCGCCGCCACCTGGCGGAGGTCCTCACCAAACGGGCCGTCATCGCGGCCGCCGGACTCTAACGGAACACGGACGGGAGGGAGACATGGAACTCAAACATCACTTCGTGGTTCCCAGTTCGCTGGAGGACACCTGGCATTCCTTCAACCAACTGGAAGACATCGCACCCTGTTTCCCGGGGGCGACCCTCACGTCCGTGAGCGGCGAGCAGTTCACCGGAACGGTCAAGGTCAAGCTCGGCCCGATCGCCATGATCTACACCGGCACCGGTGAATTCCTCGAGCGCAACCAGGAGACGCATACGGTGGTCATTTCGGCCACGGGCAAGGACAAGCGCGGCAATGGCACAGCGGGCGCCACGGTGACGGCAGTGCTGACGCCCGACGGCGACGGCACCGCCGTCGACGTGACTACCGACATGAACGTCACCGGCAAACCGGCCCAATTCGGCCGGGGCGTCATCCAGGACATCTCGGACAAGTTGCTGGAGCAGTTTGTCCAGTGCGTGATCGGGAAGGCGGGCGGCGGGGCTCCTAGTGATACGGGGCCCGACGCCGGAAACGCTGCGGCATCGGCGGAGCCTGGGGCGGCTGGGGACGAGGTCGCGGAGCCCGAAGCCGGGCTGGCTGCGGCCGGGCCTGCTGCACCAGTGGGCGAGCGCGCTGCCGGGGCTCCCGCAACACCGACGGCCGGGCCTCCGGCGGCGCCTGTTTCCGCGGCCGCGGCTGCCCCCGCACCTCTGTCTGCGCCGTTCGCGCCGTCGTCGGAATTGGACCTGGGCTCGGCCGTGTGGCCGGTGCTCGTGCGCCGTTTCGGCCCTGTGCTTTGCGCCGCCGCTGTCCTCGCGCTGGTGGTCTGGCTTGTCCGGCGATACGGGATGGATTGAACGCGCCATCCAAGCCGTGTGGAGGGTGGTTTTCGGGCGGCGCGGCGCTCTTGCCGCGCGCCTCACGGCGTCGATATCATCAAGGTGGGTTATGCAGCTGGCCCTCGGAATTCTTCCATGGAGTGACCCCATGACCCGCCCGCATCACCTCTCTTCCAACTCTTTTCGCGTAGCTGCTCCGAAGCTTGGAGCCGAGCTGTGAACGCGCTGCTCAGCTCATGCTTGGAAGGCGAGCTGGACCCAGTCGAGGGGCTTGCGAAGTTGTCCGTCGCGGAGCTCAACTTCTTGGCTGACGCGCTCTTCAGGTTGCTCGACGTCGGGAAGCCTGAGTTCGGGGTCAAGTCATGGTACGACGCGGTCCTGGATGAGTTGGCTGCGCGCGGTCTGGGACCTGGGCGCAGCGAGCGATCCGCCGTCGACGTTTCCTCGGATTAATCTTCCCGTGCTGCGGCGGCAAGAGGGGCGCTCGCGTTGTCTCCCCCAGGTGCTTGCCGGCCCGCCAGCTCGCGCACCAGTACCTTCAATTCCTGCCTGAACATCGACGTATCGATCGACACTTGGGCGAGGACCTGTTGCTCCGACTCGACCGCCCGCTCGAGCGCTTCCTTGCCGACGTCGGTCAGCGAAACGACGTGCACCCTGCGGTCCTCGGGACTTCGACGCCTGCTGATGTGGCCGTGGGTTTCGAGCCTGCTGAGGGTCTGCCCCATGGTCTGGGCCTGCACCCGGACGATCTGCGCGAGAACGGTCTGAGTGATGGGGCCCGTGACGGCAAGAACCTCGAGGGCGATCACACCGGCGTGGGTGAGGCCGATCTCCCTGAGATTTTCGTCCCAAGCGTGCTCCACCAGCCGGGCCGCTGTCGAAAGCAACCGTCCGGTGGGCCAACGCTCAATGTCCGGCATATGACTCATTGTAGCCGCAGGGGATGTTGTGGGGGTTGGGAGGGGTACCAGGGCCTAGTTGCCCCTCCAACCGGTGGGCAGACGCAGCGTTCGAATTCGGTAGGCTAAGGCCAAAATTGTCTTCGACGGGGCTAATGATGTTGCCGGCCTCTCGTGATGGGCCACTGTTTTCCTGTCGAAAGTGGTGCGCGAGGCGACCCTCGGTAACCTCGACCCGGTTGCGATTGCTGTCTTCGACATTCCGTTGTTCGTCGTGGCGTCGGCAGTGGCGGCGTTTGGCATTAAGGGCGCCGCAGTAGTGAGTGCCGGCTGGACGGGTGTTGTCGCCGTCGGACTGGCGGTATACGCCACGATCACAACCGAAGCGGAGTGGGGCGTACTAAGCATGGGTGCTGCGACCGCGGGTTCGCTGATCGCGCTTTTCCTTGTCTTGCTTGGGCGCGTGCCGACCGAGTGGATCATCCGCGGCCCGTTCGCGTTCCGTCCCGCAATCCCCCGATCGACCGCCGTCACCCACGTGGTTTCAACCTTTGGGCAGATTGTCCTCTTCTGGGGGTTCTTCCTGGCGGTAATTCCCCTTGCGATTACGCTTCTTGAACATCGATGGGCGGTGGCGCTCCCGTTTCCGTGGTTTTCAGCTCCTGTCGGTGTCGCGGTTCTGGTACTGGCCAGCGGCCTTGGCATCTCATCGGCTGTCGTGATGTCGACGCTCGGAGACGGCACGCCGCTGCCGTCGGTGATGCCCAACCATCTGGTCGTGGCAGGTCCGTATCGCTGGATTCGTAATCCAATGGCGGCCGCGGGCATTCTCCAGGGCGCCGCAGTCGGTGTCATCCTGCAATCATGGCTGGTGGTGGCCTACGCCGTCGCGGGCTCACTGGTGTGGAATTACGTTGTGAGGCCGCTTGAGGAAGCTGACTTGGAGGAACGGTTCGGCGAAGAATTCCGGCAATACCGCGATGCCGTGCGCTGCTGGGTACCGCGGGTGTCGAAGATTCCGCGCTCTCGGAAACGATGAACTCTTCCGTGACGGTGATCCCAGCACCAGTATGGTGATTGCATAACGCAACCACTGATCTGAGGGGACCTTCACCATGGCTGTTCGAGTTGACCTGAATATCTCGCTGGATGGTTTCGCCACGACGACGGACGCAACTCCAGAGAATCCGTTCGGTTCGGACTGGGGCCGACTTGTTGACGCATATACGTCCACCCGCACGTTCCGTGAGCGGGTCCTACATGACACGAGTGGAGAAGGAACGTCCGGCGTCGACGACAAGTACGCGGCGGCCTACTTCGAGGGAGTCGGAGCTGAAATTATGGGTGCCGGCATGTTCGGGTTCCATAACTTCCCCGATGACCCCGAGTGGAAGGGTTGGTGGGGCGACGAGCCTCCGTTCCGCGTCCCCGTGTTTGTCCTCACTCACACGCCCCGCCCTGACATCACGATGGCCGGCGGTACGACCTTCCACTTCGTAAATACCAGCCCCGAAGAGGTGCTTGAACGAGCGCTCAGTGCAGCGGGCGAAAAGGATGTGCGCATCGGAGGGGGTCCTACCGTGGTGCGCGACTACCTGAAGGCCGGACTTGTCGATCTGCTGCACGTCGGGATCACACCGATCCTGCTAGGTAGCGGAATACGGCTCTGGGACGATCTCCGGGGGCTGGAAAGCGACTACACCGTCACGTCAGAGACCGCCGAAAGCGGCATCATCCACGTCACCTTCCGCCGATGACCCACGCACGGGATCGTCTGAGTACGTCTACTCGCGTTTGAGCGTGAGTAACATCGACGGCGAGGCGTCCGCCGTCGTACTTCTGGGCCGGTCACGCTATTGCTATAGCGGCGCGAGCCGTATTTGCTTCGCGAGCGCGTAAGCGGTTGGAAGATCGCTGTCGCTTTCGACGAAAACCCGGCCAATAACGAGCGCGGAGTGGGTCGGCGAAGAAATCTGCGTCATGCCGTTCGGTACGGTTCCCTTCCAGCCGGGCCCGCTAAGGACATAGTCGCCGGCTTCGGTTCCCGTGGTGCGTTTGCCGACGTAGGCAAAATTTGTGCTTTTCGACGGGTCGGTGAACTGCACGCTGAAGTAACGGCCGGACATGTCCGGTACGTGCAGGATTTGCGGCCCTTTGCTCAAGTCGAGCCAGCCGCCGACGTAGAGCAAGTCGTCGGCCCCGGTTGCCATAAGGCTCCCGCGCGACGTCGCCGTCGACGGGGACGAGGTGCCGGGCACGGCGTACAGCGTGTTGACAGGGATCGGGCCCTCCCCGAACCCATGTTTGAGAATCGCCCTTTTGTATCCATTGACCGTGAGCCGCGGCCAGAGGTAGATAAAAGCGGGTGCGCCCAGCGCCCATACGATGACAGCCGCTATGACGAGTGGAATGATCCCGTCCCCGTTGGCGATCCGTCGGTAGATGACCCAGGCGAAGACCGCCAGTATGACGGCGGTAAGGGGACGTCCGTATTTCAAGATGAGGCGGTTCATCTCACTGCGCCCTGTCAATGAGCGGCAATTGGTACGTGCCGTCGAGAATTGCCGCGCCAGGCAGATACACGCGGAACATCAGCTTGAAGTTCCCTGGCGGAATGGGCAGCCAGTTCTGCTCGTGCCCGCTCGGAGCGTGATGCTGGAGATAGAGATCCACTGAACCGTCAGTGTTCTGAGCGAGCGGCGAACGGTTACCAACGCTGTAGCGATTAGTAGGATTGTCCACCATATAGCCGACGGTATCGGTCGGAGTAAGCGACCAGAAGGCATCATGCGGCGGAAGTTTCCCGGCAGGAAAATGCAGGACGTATCCGTGCCTGCCGCTCAGCGCTTGTCCTGAACCATCCACAGTTGCAGTCCAGTACGCGGCCTCTTCAAACACATTGACGACGGGCAACGCTTTTGCACACGCTGCCCGCACGAGGACTCCGTTGCCGGGCTGGCCGCATTTGCGGATTGCGCTCCAACCGTTGACGGTTGTTGTGACCGCCCGGCCCACGGCATTCATGATGACGATCGCCGTCAAGAAGGCCAGCACGGCACCGAGAATCAATCCTTGCACCACACCGGACTGCGAGAACCACGCGAAGGCATTTGCCATACCCGCAAACTACCACTGCGCTATGTGGCTGGGTGCTACGGCGCAGCGACGCCGTGGGTACCAACCACAATTCCCCGTAGGTCGATCGAGCGGGCAGCGTTCCATCCGGGAAGCTTTCGAGAAGGCAAACGTTGGGAGCCCCATGCGGCGCTCCCTCTGGCCTACCGTGGGAGACGAGTTCCAAGCCATATTCTTCACCCTGGGCGACGCGCTTCTGACGACCTCACTGGTGCGCCTCACGCTTTCCGAAGGCGTGGATTGCAGATTCGGCCTGGGACGCGGCGAAACGGTCAACGTCGACGAGTCGGCTCCCGGCACAATTCAGGACGGGTCGGCTTGGTGGAATGCGCGAGAGGCAATCGAGGAAACCCATCGCCGCGAGCATGGGACCGAGCCTTACCTGCGCTCTTGGTTCGTGTCGAATAATGAAAGCGAATCGGGGACGGTGGCGCTCGTCAAGGGCTTTCTTCTGCTCCGCGACGCATCGATCAGTTCGATGCGTCCACGTGATCGCCGACTGACCGCGGGCACTCTGCTCGGATACTCGCAGACAGAACTTGCCCATCAGGAGGGGTTACCCAATCCGCGGTGTCGCAAAGTCTTCGACGTTCGGGGGGGAGCGGCGCTCTTGGCCGCGCATCAGAAACTACGGAAAGGCCAGTTGCAATGATGGGACCTACCCTTCTCCTCATGGTTGGTCTGGTGGATCTCGCGGGCTGTGTCCGCTTTGGTCGTTCTCTCATAGGCCCGTTGTTGTTCTTGACGGCCTTATCGGTGCTAGTGACTACTGGGTTCGGTATAGGCCCAGCGGCTGCTCTCGCGTGCGCGGCGCTTGCCTTTGGCTGGAAGCTAGCCATGTCTCCCTTGTCAATGGCCATTAGTTTCTGCCCACGGGCGGCCAGTTAAAGTGCCCGCTGGTGGCCGCCAAAACTGCCCGGGGATGGCCAATAGATCTGCCCACTGATTGGTTCGGCGGGATTGGCCATCGTCGTCGGGTGTTTAGTTCAGTCGGGTTACTCCTTTGCCGGCGAGGGCCTGGGTGAGGCGGATGGAGTCGCCGCTGGTTTGGCAGACGTGGGCGTGGTGCAGGAGCCGGTCCACGGTGGCGGTGGCAAGGGTTTTGGGCATGAGTTCGTCGAAGCCGGCCGGGTGAAGGTTCGAAGAGATCGCGACGGAGCGTTTTTCGTAGGCTGCGTCCACCACTCGGTAGAGGCCTTCCGCGGCGTCCGTGGCCACCGGGAGGAGCCCGATGTCATCGATCACCACGAGTTCGGCGCGGAGAATCCTGGCGACGGCGCGGGTCACGCTGTCGTCGGTGCGGTGCGCCCTGATCAGGGCGCCGAGGTCCTCGAGCCGGAACCAGGCGACCCGCATGCCGGCTTCGACGGCTTGCTGGCCGAGGGCTTCGAGGAAGAACGTTTTCCCGGTGCCGGAGGGTCCGCAGACGACGAGGTTCTCCCGCCGGGCGATCCATTCCAGGGTGCGAAGCGCCTGTTGGGTCGGGGCGGGGATGGAGGAGACGGCGGGGTCCCAGGCCAGGAAGGTCTTGCCGGTTGGAAAGCCTGCTGCTTTACGACGCGTGGCGAGCATCGACCGGGACCGGCCGGCGGTTTCTTCGGCGAAGAGGGCCTTGATGACCTCGACAGGTTCCCAGCGCTGGGCGCGGGCGGTGGCGATCAGTTCCGGAGCCAGGGCCCGGGCATGGGGCATTTTCAATTGCCGCATCAAGGCTTCCAGCTCCGCCGGCAGCGCCGGGGCCGTGGTGGTCGTGGTCGTAACCGGACTCATCGGCTTTCCTCCCGCGTAGTGTTCATGGTTGTCGTGCCAATCGCGGCCCACGCGCCGGTTCCCTGGGTCAAGGAGGTTCTCTCGTTTGCCGCGTGGGTAACGGTGCGGGCCGTGGCGGCGTTCAGGATCGAGGCCAGATCCCGGTGCGCGAACCGTCCGTGGAATGCTGCGTTGCCCAAGGCCTTATCGACTTCGACGGTGCCGGCGATCTTGGCCAGGGTCACGGCCTCGGCCATCTTCACGTTCATCCGCGCCGTGCCCGCCGCGGCGGCCTCCAGCAGCCAAGTCCTGGCACCTTCGCCGATGGCCAGGAACTCGGCCTCGCCAGCACTGCGCGCTTTCACGGCATAGTCACCTGGGATCCTGGTCCTGCTGCCCGGGAAGTGCTCATCGGCCATGGCGGGGCTGCCTGGTCGGGCCCGGTGGTGGCGTGCGACCTCAACGGGACCACCTGCGCCGTGATGGACAATGACGATCTGCTCATCGGGGCCGGTGCCATGGGCGCGGACGAACACCCTGGCCCCGAGCAGGTGCGCAGGAACGGAGTATTGGGCGTTTTCGAAGGTGATCATCGGGGTGTTCTCCGGGACGGTCCGGGCCAGACCGAACGCGACCGTGTGGGCAGCGTCGGGAATCCTGTGCAGTCTCGGTGCTTCCTCGGTGAGCATCACGGCGGGTTTGCGCCGGGTGGTGCGGTGCTCACGGTTGTTCACCTCGCCCATGAATGCCTCGCAGGCCGCCTCCAGCTCGGCGAAGGAGGCGTAGTCGGCGCGCAGGTTGATGTCTTTGGGGACAATATCGGCCTTGGCCAGTTTCACTGACGCTTCGACTCCGCCTTTCGAAGCCGGATCCGCGGGCTGGCAGGTCAGCACGGTGACCCCGTAATGGCGGGCGAAGTCCAGGGTCTGCTGGTTCCGCACCGGCACCCCGGCAACATGGGCGGTGGTCACGGTCTTCTCGTTATCAGTCAGGACATACGTCGGCGCCCCGCCCAGGATCCGGAAGGACCGGTCCAGGGCCGCGAACACGCTCGGCGCGGTCCGGTCCCGCAGCGCGATCACGATCCGGAACCGGGAGAACGCCAGCCACGCGACAAACAGAATGGTTTTCACCCCGTCGATGCGCGGCCCGTCGCCGAAGTCGTACTGCAGCCACATACCCGGCTCGGTGATCCAGGGCCTGTGAACCCGCACGTGTCCCAGCCGCCACGCGGCCTTGACCTGGGCAATGGCCCGGCGGGTGGAACGCTCCGAACCCGCATAGCCCAGGGCGAGCAGCTTCTCGTGGGCTTTGTCGGCGCGGATCCGGCCCTTGGACGAGTCGACCCATTCCTCGATCTTGGGCAGGAACGCATCCGTGACCCGGTCCCGGGCAGCGGGCTCGGCAATGGGCCGGCCGGCGTCCCGGGCGGCAACATGCCTGGCAACAGTGTGATGGGAACAGCCCGTCAGTTCCGCCGTTGCGCGCAACGATCCGGTCAGATCGTAGGCGGCAAGAATTTCCATGATTTCTCCGTCAGACTTCATACAGGGCCTCTTCCTGGTGACTTTGGTGCGCTTAGACACCGTCATCAAACCCCGGGGAGAGGCCCCCACCGCTTAAGACGCGGTCGGTTCAGTAAGGAAGTGGGCAGATCTCATGGCCACCAGAGGGCAGTCTTCCTGGCCGTCAGTGGGCATTTTCGTGGCCGCCTACGGGCAGTTTTTCATGGCCGCTAACACTCCCTCAAAACCGCCAACACGATCCACTAAAAGTAGTCCAAGTTTCGCTACTCCCCGGCTTTGGCCGGCCATCCTGCTGTTCGTCCTTGTTTTTGGAATCACCGCTTACGACCGCACGGCTGGAGTAGCAGCAGGTTTCTTGGTTGATGCCTATTCGCTGATCGCCCTGTGTAAGCGGCAACTTTAAACTGACCGGAGTCGGAAAATCCGACTGACCGTTCGCGGCAGGGTTTTGACCCGTGGCGG
>NZ_MTPV01000019.1:0-35127 GCF_002009585.1 Arthrobacter sp. SRS-W-1-2016
CAAGGCACCAAGTTGGGTCGGCGTTCACCGAGACGAACACCTCCATGATCACCGAGCCGCCCGGAGAGAGCCAGAGTCTTGGTGAGCCAGACGCATACTTTCCCGGCCCACGGCGCACCAGCGGCGCTCATCCGCTAACTCGCATTAGATGTCGTTATGGGCCTCGAAAACGACAACAAATGCGAGTCAGTTGGGCTTGGAACGGCAAAGGCAGGGCACCGGAACCCAAATGTTCCAGTGCCCTGCCCTTCACTCAACGGCAGTTCCCCGTTGCGAGAGGTCCGCCGAAGTTCTACTAGTCGGCGTACGGATCCGCGATGCCGACGTACTGCGTGGTGAGGTATTCCTCGATGCCTTCGAATCCGCCTTCACGGCCCAGCCCGGACTGCTTCACGCCGCCGAACGGTGCTGCGGCGTTGGAGATGACGCCGGCGTTGAGGCCGAGCATGCCGGTCTCGATCCTTTCGCTGACGCGCAGTCCACGGTTCAGGTCCTTGGTGTAGACATAGGCGACCAGCCCGTACTCGGTGTTGTTGGCCAGGTTGATTGCCTCGTCTTCGCTCTTGAACGTGATGATCGGCGCAACAGGTCCGAAGATCTCTTCCTTCAGGATGCGGGCGTCCGCGGACACGTTCTTGAGCACGGTGGGCTGGTAGAAGTAGCCCGGGCCGTCCACCGGGGCGCCGCCGGTGACGGCGATCGCGCCGTTGGCGACGGCGTCGGACACGAGTGCATGCACCCCGTTGCGGGCCTTGCCGTCGATCAGCGGGCCGACCGTTGAGTCCGGCTCGGTGCCGCGCGCGGTGTTGAGTGCCGAGATCTTGGCAGCGAACTTGTCGGCGAAGGCGTCAGCGATGGAGTCGTGCACAATGAAGCGGTTGGCTGCGGTGCAAGCCTCGCCCATGTTGCGCATCTTGGCCGCGACGGCGCCTTCGACGGCCTTGTCCAAGTCAGCGTCCTCGAAGACCACGAACGGCGCGTTGCCGCCGAGCTCCATGGAGCTGCGCAGGACCTTGTCCGCGGCTTCGCGCATGAGGGACTGCCCGACGGCGGTGGAGCCCGTGAAGGAGATCTTGCGCAGGCGGTCGTCCTTGATGAGGGGCCCGGTGACTGCGCCTGCCGTGGAGGTCTGGATGACGTTGAGCACACCTGCCGGGAGGCCGGCTTCCTGCATGACCTGCGCGAAGAGCAGGCTGGTCAGCGGGGTCAGGTTGGCGGGCTTGAGGACCATGGTGCAGCCGGCAGCCACCGCGGGGGCGATCTTGCGGGTAGCCATGGCCAACGGGAAGTTCCACGGGGTGATCAGCAGGCAGGGACCAACGGGCTTCTTCTGGACCAGGATGCGGTTCTTGCCGTCCGGAGCCGCGGAATAGCGGCCGCTGACGCGGACGGCTTCCTCGGAGAACCAGCGCAGGAACTCGGCACCATAAGCTACTTCGCCGCGGGCTTCGGCCAAGGGCTTGCCCATTTCCAAGGTCATGAGCAGCGCGAAGTCTTCTGCGCGTGCCGTGACCAGCTCGAACGCGCGGCGCAGGATTTCGCCACGCTCGCGGGGAGCCGTACGTGCCCAGGAGGCCTGGGCGGCTGAGGCGGCGTCCATCGCCGCGGCGCCGTCTTCCACTCCGGCGTCGGAAATGCTCACGAGCACCTTGCCGGTGGAGGGATCCTCGACGTCGAACGTCTTGCCGGATGCCGCAGGCAGCCACTGGCCGTTGATGAGCAGCCCCGTGGGAACGGAGGCGAGAAGTTCGCTTTCGCGATCGGCGGTAACAGTCACAGTGACTCCTTCGTCAGTCAGCGCAGCTTGTAGGGATGCGCCAACACTTGATTATTGTGGAATTACTGTCACGGTACTGCCCGCCGCGAAGCAGTGTCTACGCCTTCGCGCACTGCCGCGGGAGCAAGAGTTTGTGCAATTGCACAGCCCGGTTGAGGCGGAAGCCACCGCACCCGCCAGCACGGCACTACCGCGCCGCGAGCACGGCCTTAACGCGCCGCGAGCACAGCAGAGTAGAGCTCGCGCTTGCTGATGCGGGCCTCCTCGGCCACCGCCGCCACGGCTTCCTTGAGCCTGATGCCTTGTGCAATGAGTTCATTGACCGCGGCAACATGGTCTTCAGGCTTGCCTGGCGCCTGTTCGGGTGCGCCGGCCACGACGACGGCGATCTCGCCGCGGACCTCGTTGTTCTCGGCCCACTCCAGCAATTCCCGGACGGTTCCCCTGATGACCTCCTCGTAGGTCTTCGTCAATTCACGGCAGACCGCGATGCGGCGGTCAGAGCCGAACCGCTCGTGCAGGGCGCGGAGCATGGGCTCAAGCCGGTGCGGCGCCTCGAAAAACACCATCGTCCGCCGTTCGTCGGCGAGGTCCGCAAGCCGGGAGCTGCGTTCTCCGGCTTTGCGCGGCAGGAATCCCTCGAAACAGAAACGGTCCGTGGGCAGCCCCGAGAGCGCCAGCGCCGTCAAGACGGCGGACGGGCCCGGGAAGGCTGTGACGAAGAGCCCGGCCGCCACGGCTCCCTCCACGAGGCGGAAGCCGGGGTCGGACACTGCGGGCATGCCAGCGTCGCTCACCATGATGATTGTCTTGCCGGCCCGCACGTGATCCAGCAGTTCCTCGGTCTTGGCGGCCTCGTTGTGCTCGTGGTAGCTGATGACGCGGCCGGACACGGTGATGCCGAGCGACTGGACCAGCCGGTGCAGGCGCCGGGTGTCTTCCGCGGCGACGATGTCGGCCGTCTGCAACAACTCGATGAGCCGGCTGGAGGCATCGCCGACGTTGCCGATGGGGGTGGCGGCCAGCACGATCCGGCCTACGCCGTCGGGCAGCGCGGGAAGAGCCTGCTCCTCGAGGGGCTCCGCCGGGTCGGGAACGGTGGTTTCATCCGGGGAGCTCAGCTGTTCAGTCACCCAACAAGCCTAATGCCCCGGCTGCGGCTTTCAGTGAGCTACCGGAGCCGAAAGGTAGCATGGGCTGAGTGACCGATACCTCCGTGCGCCCCGCCCCGCAAACCTGGTTGATACGGCCCCGGGAGGCTTTTACAGCCGAGGCCCTGCGGACGCGGCTCATTGGCAGCATCCAAAGCTGGCGGGATTATCCGCCGTCGTTGAGGCTGTGGTTCTGGCTGATCCCCACGATCACGGCCGTGATCGGCGGAATCCTGCGTTTCGTCCGCCTCGATGATCCGCACAGCCTGGTCTTCGACGAGACCTACTACGTCAAGGATGCCTACTCGCTCCTGGTCAGCGGATACGAGCGCAGCTGGCCGGACAAGGCCAACGACGCCTTCAATGCGGGCAACCCCAACGTGCTGCTCAACTCCCCCGAGTACGTGGTCCATCCCCCGGTGGGGAAATGGATGATCGCCTTCGGGATGTGGCTCTTCGGTTCGGACAACTCCTTCGGCTGGCGGTTCTCCGCTGCCCTGACGGGCACCCTCTCCATCTTCCTGATCGCCTTGATCGCCTTGAAACTGTTCCGTTCCCACATCCTGGGCGCGGTCGCGGGGCTGCTGCTCGCCGTCGACGGCCACCACCTGGTCATGTCGCGGACGTCCCTGCTGGACATCTTCCTGATGTTTTGGCTGCTCGCAGCCTTTGGTGCCTTGCTGATGGATCGCGACGACGGCCGGCGGCGCCTGGCGGCACGGCTTGCCGCGCTGGCAGCCGCTTCCAAGGACGGACGGCCGACGGCGTTGCACCTCGCCTCCGGCCCGTGGCTCGGATTCCGGTGGTGGCGGCTGGCGGCCGGCGTCTGCCTCGGCTTGGCAGTCGGCACGAAGTGGTCGGCCCTGTTCTTCGTTGCCGGTTTCGGCCTGATGACCGTCTTCTGGGACATGAGCGCCCGGCGCATCGCGGGCATCCGGAGCTGGCCCAGCGCAGGAATCATCAAGGACGGCATTCCCGCATTCCTCACCATGATCCCGGTGGCCGGTGCCGTGTATTTGTCGACGTGGACCGGCTGGTTCCTCTCCAAGGACGCCTATTACCGGCACTGGGCGGACACGAATCCCTCCGACACCTGGGGCTGGATTCCAGGGCCGTTGCGTTCCCTTGCCTATTACCATGTGCAGGCCTACAACTTCCACCAGGGCCTCAGCTCGCCGCACCCGTATTCGGCCAGTCCATGGACCTGGCTCGTCATGGGGCGGCCCACGTCGTTCTACTACGAGTCCCCCAAGCCGGGAACGCCCGGCTGCGACCTACCCAACTGCACCTCGGCAATTCTGTCCGTCGGCAACCCCGTGGTCTGGTGGGGTGCCACGATCGCGCTGTTTGTGGTCCTGTTCTGGTGGGCGGGACGCCGCGACTGGCGGGCCGGGGCCATCCTGGCGGGCGTCGCCGCGGGGTACCTGCCCTGGTTCATGTACCCGGAGCGCACCATGTTCTACTTCTATGCGCTCTCCTTCGAGCCTTTCCTGGTCCTGGCCCTCGTCTATGGGTTGGGCCTGGTGCTGGGCAGGAGTGACGCTCCTCCATGGCGCCGCCGGTCCGGCCTGTACCTGGTGGGCCTTGTGGTTGTCCTTGCCGTGCTGTTGTCGGCGTTCTTCTATCCGGTCTGGACGGCGGAAGTGATCAGCTACCAGGACTGGCACATACGCATGTGGATGCCTTCCTGGATCTAAGGGGGCTGCTCCGAAGGGCGGGCACACACAAAGGAGCGGCCCGCCCGGGATTGGAAATTCCCGGGCGGGCCGCTTCTTTCGTTGTTGGCGATGTGTTACTTCTCCGGTACGCCGGTTTCCACGGGTGCCTCCGCGTCAGTGTTCGCGGCGTCTTCCGCAGCGGCTTCATTCCTGGGAGGAAGTCCGCGACGACGGCGGGTAGGCCAGGTAAAGATGAGGGTCAGCAGTGCCGTGAGGAAGACCAAAGCGCCGATCGCGATTCCCGAGTCCATCCAGTACTGCCCCGGGAACAAGCGGATCAACGTGTCGTCGAGCGCAAAGGTCCAGGTGCCGTTGGCGAAGAAGATGTGGTGGAAGTCCGTGAAGAACTGCTGCCAGCCCAAGGCCGCTAGCGTGCCCAGTCCGATGATGAGCACCAAGGTGACGATCGAACCGGCAAACAGTCCGCGGCGGATCCCGCCGGTGCTCCGCTTGCGCAGATAGATCATTGCGATGATGCCAATGATGATCATGAGGGCACCGGCACCGAATGCGGAGAGAATCACGGTCTTGACGTCGGCCATGTGGGCAACTTCGCCCTCCTTGAACAGCTTCTCGCCGTTCTGGTTGACGAGCTCGCCCAAGTATCGCGGCCCGGACCAGTTGGTCAGGTAGTCCACCGCATAGGAACCATAGGTCATGCGGTCATCGGCGTTGAAGCCGTAGCCGTCGCCGGGGAATCCCGGCCGGTAATACTCCACCCACAGGAACAGCGGGCTCGCCACGGCGCGGATTGCGAGTATCAGCAGGACCACGGGGTAGAAGACAGCCAGCAGGACCTGGAAAATGCGCGGCGCCAGCGGCTTGGCGTTGGCAGCCTGCTCCCGCTCGTGGTTGCGGCGTTCCACCTCGGCTTCCGGGGGACGGACCTGAAGGGCCGACGTCGGCAGCGGCTCTGCGAAGAGGGCCGGTTCCGGCCCGGCCTCCGCAGCCTCTGCGGCTTTGCGGTCGGCCCGGCTCTCCGGCTGTTGTCCTGCCAGGGGCTCGGCCAGCGCATTTCCTTCCTTCGGCGCCCGCTTCGAAGAGTCCCGGGGCGCGTCAGCAGCACCTGCCGGGCGCGCGTCAGCGGCCGTGGACTTGGGGGCGGGCTTCATCCATTCGAAGGCCGGCTCATCGCCGCCGTCGTGGATATCCGTGTCCGGGTCGTTGGGGATCGGGCTCTTCTCGGTCACTTGGATTTCACTTCCGTAGGATTCACATGCCGGAGCAGGAACGGTCCGCTGGCAATCTTCTCTGCCTTCGAGCCTACCGTCAGCCCTCGCGGAGAGACGATGAGCCACCCCGGCGGACGTCGGATTGCGGCCGTACCCGGGCGCCGTCAGGCGGCTATCTCACGGTAACCGGCGTCGTTTGCGTCCAGGTCGCCTGTGGCGCCGGCGCGGAATGCCCGTCCGCCCAGAACCAAGGCATAGACCCAGTATGCCGCGAGAACGAGCGAACCGATCAGGATCTTGGCCCACACTGGAAGCGGGCTGGGCGTCACAAAGGCCTCGACGAGTCCCGAAACGAACAGGACAAGCACCAAGCCAAGTGCCACCGTGATCAGGGAGCGCCCCTCTTCCGCCACTGCCTGCATCCTGCGCCGCGGTCCCGGGGCAACCATGGCCCAGAATATGCGGAGTCCGCCCGCGGAGGCGATGAACACGGCTGTCAGCTCCATGAGGCCGTGCGGCAGGATGTAGCTGAAAAACACGTCCATCTTGCCGGTGGCTGCAAACACACCCGCAGCAATCCCCAGCCCCTGTGCATTTGCGAACAGCGTGTACGGCACCCAGAATCCGGTGATGCCCAGGGCCACGGCCTGCGCGCCGATCCATGCATTGTTCGTCCAGACGGCGCCGGCGAAGGACGCAGCAGGGTTCTCGGAGTAGTAGCCGACGAAGTCATGGTCGACGTATTGCTTCACGGCATCGCTGCTTCCCAGGGCCCGCAGAGCGTCCGGGGACGTTCCGATCCAGAGCGCGTAGGCCGCGGCAACAAGGCAGAAGAACGTCCCGCACCCAACCGTGAGCCACCGCAAGCGGTAGAACGCGGCCGGCAGGGAGACCACGAAAAAGCGGGCGAGGTCTTCCATGAAGTTCGATCTCGCCCCGGTGAAGCGGGTTCGGGCCTGCGCGAGGGCCGCCGACAAGGACGCCGAGAGTGCGCTTTCCGGGGCCACGGATCGAATGAGGGACAAGTGTGATGACACCACTTGGTACAAACGCAGGAGCTCGTCGGCTTCGCCGCCGTCGAGGCGCCGTTTGTGCGCGAGCTCATGCAAACGGGACCATTTGGTCCCGTTCACGACAGAGAAGGCATCCATGTCCACGGCTCCACCCTAATCCCAACCTTCCCCAAACAGTCCCACATCCCAGCAAACCCTGCTCCACGGCCGTTGCCGCCGCTAGACTCGATCCAGCGGGAGCCGTCCGGTCCTGCCGACATCGTGGCAAGGCTTGGGGGCGGGCTTGAGTTCGATCATTACCGGCGAGGCCGTGGTCCTCGAACTGCGGCCGGCGTCATTCGGGGCAAGGGCTCTCGGGCTTATGCTCGACGTCCTGGTTCAGGTTGTTTTGTTGCTTGGCCTGTTGTTCCTGCTCGGTATGGTGGCGCCGGATGTGGACGCGGCAGCGGGCCGTGCCATGGCCTTGTCCAGCGTGGTGCTTTGCCTCGTGGTCGTCCCCGTTGCGGTGGAAACGCTGAGCCGCGGCCGCTCGCTGGGCAAACTGGCCACGGGGCTCCGGATCGTGCGCGACGACGGCGGATCCATCCGTTTCCGGCACGCGGTGATCCGCGGGTTGATTGGTTTCCTGGAGATCTACGCGACGTTCGGCGGATTGGCGATCGCCGTCGCGCTGTTCAACGGCAAGTCGAAGAGGCTGGGAGACGTTGTGGCCGGTACGTATTCGCTCCGGCAGCGCGTTCCTTCCGAACCCAAAATCCTTGCCTACGCGCCTCCGTACTTGCAGGCGTGGGTGGGACTCGCGGACATCGGCAGGGTTCCGGACGGCACGGCGCGGCGGGCTTCGCAGTTCATCCAGCAGGCTTCCCGGATGGCTCCGCACTCGCGCGCCAGCCTGGCGGCAGCCCTTGCAACGGAACTGGCGGCGTACGTCGCCCCGCCTCCCCCGCCCGGAACAACGCCGGAGGGCTACTTGCACGCAGTACTGGGCGAGCGGCGAAACCGGGACCTGGAACGGCTGCGCCGCGCAGAACAACGCAGCGCCGTCGTCGGGGACCGGCTCAACAAGCTCCCGTTCACGGGCTAGTCCAGACGCGCGCACCCACGGTGCGCACCGCCGTCGGGCCATCTGCGCGACGTCCCGGAAGCGCTCAGCGCTTTGCGTAGCTTGCCCAGTCAATGTTCCAGTCGCCGAAGCCTTCAAGCGGTTCCACTGCGGGGGCGCCGGTGTTCAGGACCTGCACCACGTCCCCTGTCCGCATGTTATTGAAGAACCAGGCTGCGTCGTCAGGGAGCAGGCCAACACAGCCGTGCGAGACGTTGTCCACGCCAACGGCCCCGTACGCCGAGGGCAGCGCTTGGTGCACATACACCCCTGAGTTCGTGAGCCGGTTGGCGTGCTCGACGACGAGCGGCGCGTAATAGCCCTTGTCACCGGGTTTGAGGCCGATGCTGCCCGCATTGAACTTGGAATGGCGTTCCTGCTCCATGATCACGGCGTAGCCGGTGGGCGAAAGCCAGTCCGGGCTTCCGAGGGTGACAGGAGCAGTCTTGACGAGCGCGCCGTCGAAATACACTTTCATGGCCTTGGTGGCGTCATCCACGACCGCTATCCGCTGCGGACCGGTCGTGAACGTGGACCTGACGTTGGAATTGCCGATCATTCCGCTGCCGAAGTCCCTGCCGAACAAGGGCATGTCCACGGTGACCCTCGTGTCGGCCGCCCAGAATGCTTCAGGGCGGATCCGCACTTTGCGGTCCGAGTACCAGCGCCAGGCCACTTCCTGGCCCGAGGAAACACTGATCTTCACGGCCTCTTCCATGGCGGCTTTATCCGCCACGGGCTCGCTGAAGTTGATTTCGATGGGCTGCCCTGAACCCATGATGGAGCCATCGCGGGGGAACACCAGCGCATTGGCCTCGTTGGCCGTGGATACCGTGGTGAAGGACTGGGTCTTCCGGGTTTCCCGGCCCGCGCCGTCAACAACGGTAAACCCGTAGCGGTATTCGGTGTTGAACTCCAGGGGATCCAGCGTGGACCACGTGCTGCCGTCGGCGCTGATGGTTCCCTTGACGGCTTTGCCACCCGCGGCCGGCAGCAGTTCAACGTCTTTCAGGGTGCCGTGCACCGCCTTCACGGAAGGCCCGACGGCGGGATTCACTTCGCGGGCACCGTCAAGGGGCGTGATTCCCAACTCCACTGCCGCCACCACTGCGGATCCGAGCCCGGCGTCGGTACGCTGGGGCGTTCCCGCTTCCGATTCAACCGCTGTTTGCTGCCAATCAGGGGCGGTTGCAACACCGAGTCCTCCGGCCGCAACGCCGGCACACATTCCGATGATTCCGAGAATCTTCCCGGTCTTGCGTTTCCTTTGCGTCCCCACAGCAACCCCACATCCCCCGGCAGAAAGCCAGCCCCCAAGACTGACCCGCCCAGTCTACCGGGGGTGCCGATGCGTCCTGGACGGTGCCCGGAGGGCGCCGTCGGTTGGCATACTGCCTAGTTGGCGTATTGGGCCCAGGGGATGTTCCAGTCGCCGAAACCGTCGTCGAAGTTGGCGTAGTCACCCTGCGTATTGACCACTTGGACGACGTCTCCGGTGGTCATGTTGTCGAACACCCATTTCGCCCCGTCAGGTCCCAGACCGATGCAACCGTGGGACAGGTTCGTGACGCCGATGTACGGCAACGCCGAGTCGGTGGCCTGGTGGATGAACTCGCCGCTGGGTGTCAGGCGCGTGGCGTAGTTGACGTCAAGCTGTCCGTAGTAGGCCGGATCCCCCGGCTTGAGGCCGATCGTGGAGGCATCCATGTGCTCCACCCGGTACTTCTCCATGAGCACCAGGTAGCCGCGCGCGGAAGGGAACCTGGTGTCGCCCATGGTGTCCTGCCACTGGCCCACCTGCTGGTCGTTGACGCTGACCGTGAACGTGTGGGCAACTGCGTCGGCAACCGCCACCTTCTTGTCGCCGATCTTGAACGTGTTGGTCTTGTTGAAGTTGCCGATCTGGCCGTTGCCGAAGTCCACCCCGAACAGCTTGAGGTCCACGGTGACGGTACTGTTCGCCGCCCAGAAGTTCTCCGGGCGGTAGCGCACCATGGTGTCGCTGAACCAGTGGAAGGCCCCGGCCTGGCCTGAGGTGGACGTGACCTTGATGGCCTTCTCGACTGCGGCTTTGTTGACCACGGGTTCACTGAACGTGAGCTGGAGGGGCTGCGCCACGCCTACCTTGGACCCGTCCAGGGGGTACATGGCGGCGTCTGCCTCGTTCTGGGTGGATACCGTCGTGAACGATCCGGTCTTCGACGTTGCTCGGCCGACAGAATCCGCAACCGTGTAGTTGAAGGTGTAGGAGGAGTTGAACTCGAGGGGCGTGGAGGCAGTCCAGCTCAGTCCATCCGGAGTCAACGCACCATCGACGGTCTTTCCCTGGGAACTCGTCAAGGAGACCCTGTCCAGCGTTCCGTCCTTGACGCTGATCGTGACGGGAGCAGCCGGGTTCACTTGCTTGGCACCGCTCGCAGGCGAGGCGACCACCGTGGCAGGCTTCACGACGGGCAACACGGCTGCCGGTTCGCTGCGTTCGCCTGATGACCCCTCGGATTCGATTGCCGCACTCGCCGCGTGCGGGGCCACTGCCGCGAATGTGCCGCTGAGCGCGGCGATGAGGCAGACCACCACGATCCAGGCGACCTTCCGGAACCTGCTTCGCTTCGTTGGCGCAGTGTCCAAGAGACCGGCGTTGCCGCTGCCCTGTTCATTGTCGAAGAGCCGCGCAGCGTCCACATGCTCGAAAGTGTCCGCTTGCTCGCCGTCGGGATTAAGACCCATTCCTGTTTTCTCCAAAACTCACGCCCCCCAAAAAAACCCACGCCCCACAACCGCATCCTAAACGGCGCGGCTTGATATTGGCTGGGAGCGCGCCCGCGGGCTTGCTCCCAGCCGGTGTTCTCAGTACCGGTAGTGCTCCGGCTTGTACGGACCGGCGACGTCAAGGTCCAGGTATTCCGCCTGTTCCTTGCTGAGTTCGGTCAGTTCCACGCCCAAGGCATCCAGGTGCAGCCGGGCGACCTTCTCGTCGAGGATCTTGGGCAGCACGTAGACCTGGTTCGAATATTCGCGCTCGGCCCCTGGGCCAGAGCCAGTCTGGTCCTTCTTGGTCCACAGCTCGATCTGCGCGATCGTCTGGTTGGCGAAGGAGTTGCTCATGACGAACGAGGGGTGGCCGGTCGCGTTGCCGAGGTTCAGGAGGCGGCCTTCGGAAAGCACAATGATCGATCGCTCTTCGCGGCCGTCGGCCGCGGCGAACACCCACTCGTGCACCTGCGGCTTGATTTCGACCTTCTTGACGCCGGGGACCTTCGCCAGTCCGGCCATGTCGATCTCGTTATCGAAGTGGCCGATGTTGCCCACGATCGCCTTGTTCTTCATCCGGAGCATGTCGGAGGCCATGATGACGTCCTTGTTGCCGGTCGTCGTGACGAAGATGTCACCCTGTTCCACCACCGAGTCCAGCTTGGCCACCTGGTAGCCGTCCATGGCTGCCTGGAGAGCGCAGATGGGATCGATCTCCGTCACGATCACGCGCGAGCCCTGGCCACGGAGCGCCTCGGCCGCGCCCTTGCCGACGTCGCCATAGCCGCAGACGACGGCGACCTTGCCGCCCATGAGGACATCCGTGGCGCGGTTGATGCCGTCAGGCAGTGAGTGGCGGATACCGTATTTGTTGTCGAATTTGCTCTTGGTCACCGAGTCGTTGACATTGATCGCCGGGAACAGGAGCTTGCCCTGTTCGGCGAGCTGGTAGAGACGGTGCACGCCCGTGGTGGTTTCCTCGCTCACGCCACGGATGCCGGCGGCGACGCGGGTCCACTTCTTCGGGTCGGCGGCGAGGCTCTTCCGCAGCACGTCGAGGACGAGTGCATACTCTTCCGGGTCGCTTTCCGTCGCGGCCGGAACCGCACCCGCAGCTTCGAACTCGACGCCCTTGTGGACCAGCAACGTTGCGTCGCCGCCGTCGTCGAGGATCATGTTGGGGCCGAGCTCCGGGTTGGCGTCCGCGCCCGGCCAGCTGAGGATCTGCTCGGCGGTCCACCAGTATTCGTCGAGGGTCTCGCCCTTCCACGCGAACACGGGGACACCCTGCGGATCCTCGACGGTTCCCTGGCCGACCACGACGGCGGCAGCGGCCTCGTCCTGCGTGGAGAAGATGTTGCAGGAGGCCCAGCGGACCTCGGCGCCGAGGGCTGTCAACGTCTCGATGAGCACCGCGGTCTGCACGGTCATGTGCAGGGATCCCGCAATGCGCGCACCCTTGAGCGGCTGGCTCGGACCGAATTCGGCGCGGAGCGACATGAGGCCCGGCATTTCGTGCTCGGCGAGGCGGATCTGGTGGCGTCCGGCTTCAGCCAGGGAGATGTCTGCAACCTTGTAGTCGAAAGTCATGGAAGTCCTTTGGAAGTACCGAATGGTCAGGTCAGGTGGAGCTCAGGCGTGCCGGAGACCGTCGTGCAGTCCTGCGTCGTGTTGGTCCGAGGCCGCGGCGTTGGCGGCTGCCAGCAGCTCCGGCGGCAGCAGCAACGGGATGCCGTCCTGGATGGCATAGCGGACCTTTTCACCCGAGGGGGCCGCGGCCGTCGAGACGAGATCATCGCCGTCCTGTTCCAGCGGGGACCCGGTGACAGGGCACCGCAGGATGGACAACAATTCAGGACTGACCTTTGGCATGGTTGAAGCTCCCTGGATGGCATCTCACGGACGCCGCTATGGACAGATATGGCAGCTTCCAGAGTACAACCCGGCGGCGCTGGGCACGTTGTCACAAAAGCCCGTCCCGCGGGAACAGCGACACACTGCGTCGGACGACGGGCAGTTCCCGTCGCGCCGGACTTCAGGAGGGATCGCGGTTCAGGAGGGATCGCGCAGGATGCGCAGGTGGCGCCTGGTTCCCTCCACAGGGGCCGGCCCGTCAAAAGGGGTGCGGACGCTGCGAAGCTCGGGTGCGGGCGCCGGGGCCGATGCGGCCTCGCGCACGGCGTTGGCCAGGGCAAGGAGATCGTCCGGTCCGGGTTGGGGCGGGGAGGACGGCATGGCCAGCCGCATGACTTCCCAACCCCTCGGTACGGTCAACGACTCCGCATGCTGCGCGCACAGGTCGTAGGAGTGCGGCTCGGCATACGTAGCCAAGGGACCAAGCACCGCCGTGGATTCGGCGTAGACGTACGTCAAAGTGGCCACCGCGGATTGGCGGCAGGCTGATCTGGAACACTGACGAATTGCACCCACAACATCCCAGATTAGCCGCACTTCGCCGCGGCACGGTGCATTGCCCCTTTGCGGGCATTATGTCGCGTTGGCCGAATCACGGGTCTAAAGTCGATATATGCAGTCACAGCACCACGTTCCGGGCTTTACGGTCCATTTGTCCGACACCGGGGACAGCCAGGAAACGACGACGGCGGGCTCGTCCGTACGCGGCTTCAGGGAGCGCCGCAGGAACCGCCACGGGCGGGGATTGCGGGGCGAAATCATCCTGCCCAACCTTCCGGGCTACCGGACGCGTGCCGAGAGGTTCGACGACCTTGTGCTCGATTCCGCGGAACGGCTGCAGGATATGTGGGGCAAACGGCTCGACGGCGTCGCGTTCGCCGTCGAAGAGATCCCGCCGAACCTTGAACAACTGGTGGCCGAGGGAACCGCGGCACCGCTGGGTTCCTACACCCCGGCGGCCCACGGTGCTGGACCCGTCATCACGCTCTATCGGCGCGTCGTCGAGCACACCACCGGCGGCCGCGAGGACCTGCAGGACCTGGTGCACGACGTGGTCGTCGAGTACACCGCCGAGATGCTCGGAGTGCCGCCGGAGACCCTGGATCCCGTGTACCGCCGTCGTTATCAGTAACCCAGGGTGACCTGTACTTTTTCGTGGCCGGCAGCGCCGTCCTGGATGGTCAGGACCGAAATCCCGGGCTGATCGCCCTGGCCCAGCACGAGCGCGCCGTAGGCCGCGTCCCCTGACGCCGACACGATGTAGCCCGAAACCGCCGCGCCGTCGGACTTGTCCGGAACGCCGATGACCGAAGTGGTCCCCCCGGCGATGTCCACGGTTTCCGTTTTGTGCACCTTGCCGTCCGAGGTGACGGGCGTGTAACTGACCGTCGCACGGCCCGTCGGCACACCGAAGCTCAGGAAGCGGGTGCCGCCTTGAGGTACTGCCACCATGTGCTGGCTTCCGAGCCGGACCGCGGCCGGAGACCAGGCGAAATCAACAGGATCCGCGGACTTCAGTCCCCGCGTCACGCGTGAGGACGCGGCGAAGGAAACATCCGAGGTGGCGCTCACGGTGTACATGCCGGCCGGGACGCCCGTGAGCGGTACTTCGGTGACCGAACCCGCTTTGGCGGTCACTGCTCCCCCGCCGGGCAACGCGCGCTGGCCGTTCGGCCCGAACAACCGCACATCCACCACGGCGTCGACGGGACCCGGGACGGTGATCTGCAAGGCAGGAACGACGTCGGCAAACCCGGGCTTGTCCGCGAGCGACTTCACGGCGGCCGGGTCCTGGATGTCCACCCCGGTCATGACCTGGGAATCGGCGACGCCGGCACCGGGAGTAATGAGTTCGACGCCACCGGCCGTGAGGCCACGAAGGACGCTTTGCTGGATGGTTGCCGCGACGGGGCCTCCACCGCTGCGCAGATGGACGGAGAGCTGACCCTCGTTCGGGGCCAGTCCGGCCAAGTTGATGGAACGGGTAGTTCCGGGCGAAACCAGCAAGCCACGGCTATCCGGGGCTTGGATCTGGCCACGGGCGCCGAACAAGTCAAGATTGACGGTGGCCGGCGTGCCCGAGGCATTGCTGATGTTCAAAACCGCCGTCCGCCCCAGCGCGGTGTTGGCGCCCAGGAGCCATGCATCGTTGACCGGCTGTTGGCAGGGCGCCGCCGCCAGTCCGCGGAGATCGCCGTCGCCCGCGGTGTAGCTCATCAAGCCCGCTACCGCGGCCTGCTGCCCGCTGATGGGATCGGCGTCCACCACAGTGACGTCGCCCACGGGCCTCTGTGCCACGACGCCGGCATTCAGGACGGGAGGTCCTGACGCCGGCGGCTGCGCGGCAGCAGGGGGTTTGGCGATGCCGGCGATCGCGGAGCCACCGAGCGCGGCGAGGTTGCTCCCTGGAACGGATCCGGTGGCGTCACTGAGGACCACCGCATCGAGGAAGCTCTTTGCCGAGCGTGAAACAGGATTGAACTGGGTGTCGGTGCCCGCCGGGGTTCCTTCGGCGAGGCGGGGAGGTGCCGGGCACACCGCGGTTGTCTTTCCTGCCGGGACATCCGCGAGGGACATGTCCAGGGTTTTGTTCCCTGCCGGGGACGGCACGATGGATGCTGCCGACACCATCCCGGCCCCTGCGGCAAGGAGCAGCGTTGCGGAAAGCGCTCCCAACACAACAGCTTTGTTCTTGTTCTGGCCTTTGTTCCGGCTCTGGGCTTTGTTCCGGTTCTCGGCTTTGCGCTGGCCGCGCCTCCGCGACCCCGCGCCGGCCTCGGGTGCCGGGCCTTGGTTGTCAGACACTGCTGTACTCCTTACGGAGAGAGTTTTGTTCCTTCAGGAGGCCCGCCTTCGGCCTGCGGGCGGGCATGGGGATGGCCAGCAGGACGGTCAATCCAATGACCACGGCCTGCAGGATGCTGAGCCAAGGCTCCCAGACGGTGGTGTAGCGGATCTCGATCTGGCCGCCTGCGGGCGGCAAGGTGAACGCTTGCGCCCATCCCGACGTCGTCGGGGTCAGTCGACGCCCATCCAACCAAGCGCTCCAGCCGGAGTCCGCCCGCTCGGCGAGCACTACCTGGCGTCCGTCCGTGCCTGCCGGGATGCTGCCGACGGAAGACGTCCCGAGGGATGGCAAGAGGGCAACAACGGCACCCTTGGCGTCCACCACCCTGACACGGTGCGCCGTCTCGGCGTCGGCTGCAGCGGCCTGGTTGAGCGGCGTGACCCGCCACAGCCAGCCGGAATCGGTCTTGCCCACGGCGACCAGGCCGGGAACGGAATCGATCCGGTTGGCGGTCAACTGTGCAGCCGTGTCGGACGACTTCAGAACCACGAATCCGGCACCAAGCTGCTCAAGGCCGGGCCGGGGGTCCACGCCCGTTCCCGCGACAATCGTGGCTACGGCGTTACGGATGGACGCGGTGGCGTCGTCGTCGGCCACCAGGCGTTCCTGTCCGGGTGATCCGACGATGGAACGTGCGGCAGCAACAGTGGAGAGCGAATCCAAGGTAGTTCCGGCGCCGCGCATAAGTGAGGACGTGTAGCCACCACTGTCATCCGCGGTGATGACCAGCGTCCGTGTCTGTTCCGGGCCTTGGCCGTGGTCGACGGCGGTGGCAGGCAACGTGCCCTGCCCGGACGGCTGGACAAGCCGCGGCGTGCCAAGCGCGCCGCTGGCCGAAGGCGAAGTGCCTGCGCCGGCCAGGGCATTCTGGGTTGCCCACAGGCCCATGCTGGCCAAGGGCCCGGCAATGAGGAGGAGCGTTGCGACGGCGGAGACGATCCGTACTGCCGCGCGCTGGACCGGGCGGCCGCCCTCTGCCTTGACCTTCAGCTGGAAGAGGTTTTCAGCGCCGATCAACGCCGCTCCGAGGAACGCGAAGCCCGCGGCGGAAACTGCCGGGCCCGTGAAAGGAGCCACGAGCAGGTTGCCGTCCACTCCGGTTGCCACGTGTTGGGCGAGCCATGACCAGGCGAGGAGCACAAGGGCCCCGGCCCAGAGGAAACGTGCGATGCGTGACCGTTTTCCGGGAACAAAGAGTGCGGCAATGGACAAGAGGAGGACCGGCGCACCGAGCAGCAGGGCAAGCGCCAGAGCCCACGGAATACCCGACGGGCCGAACGGCGCCAACCCGGCCAATCCGCCGTTGACGTCGAATTTCAAGGGTTGGCCAAGCAGTTGCTGCCACAGCGGTGCCGCTTGGAACCCCAGCGGGAGGCCTGGATCGGCCAGCATGGCGCGGGGTCGTTCCAGGACCGAGATGACATACGGCGCAAAGAGCGCGGCGCTCGGAAGCAGCGACCACCAAATGGTCCGCCCGCGCCTCCCCAAGGCGATGCCGCAAAAAACAATGAGGACTACCAACGGAAGCAGCAGGGACGGCGCTGAGGCCGTCACCACCGCCAGCGCCAGGCCGGCCGCGGCAGCAGCCGTCCACGACGGAGTGCCGTTGACGCCCGGCTTGCCGGGGAACGGCTTCGTTGCGGCGTAGCCGGCGGGTTGGACCCGGTGGCTATTCAACGCCGCGTCGCGCCCGAGCGCAGATCCAGTGGCCCGGAAGAGGGCCAGCACCAGCAGGGGTATCGCCACGTGTGCCAGGAGGGCGCCGGCCCGTCCCTGGTTCAGTGCGACCTGGAGGGCCGGTGCTCCGGCCCAGATCAGAGCCGCAATGAAACGGTATCGGCGCAGCGTGGTCATGGCGCCCGCCGCAAACCAGGCGCCCAGGCCGGACAGCGGCATGGCCAGCAACAACAGCCACACGATGGCTGTGCTGGAGTCTCCTCCCCCGAGCAATGAAACAAGCCACAGGATGTAGGCGAACGGATCACCGTGCCCGGGCAAACCTGCCCCCAAGTTGATCCACCAACTGGACGCGGACCGCCAAATGTCACCGGCGGCGGACAACGGCAAGAGGCCGCCGCCGGTCACCGCGCTGGCCCCCAGGAGCCCCAGCAGCCCCACGATGGAGGCGGCCAGCGCAACAAATCCGGCGGCCACTGCGCCCGTTCCGATCCAACCCCGCTCGTTCGTCGCGAGGGCCACGAAATCGTCGCCGGCGTCGCCGCTCGGTTCAGGAGCGAGGGAATCCGTCTCCTGGAATTCGTCGGCGCCAATCGCCTCGATGAGGGAGCGGCGGTGGGCCCGGACCTCGCGGCGCGGGGTCTGCAGGCCCTTGACCATCGAGCGGCGTACACGTCGCGTCCGGGCGGCGTTCTGCCTGGACCGCCAAATCGCCCGGGGACGGCCAAGGGCCGCGATGGTGGCGCCGAGCTGGGAAATTCCGTAACCGGGCTCTTTGACCAGGATGCTCACGACGAGCCTCACCATGCTTCCGAGCAACGCGCCGAGCGCATGCAGGGGAACCTTCCACGGCGAAGCATGGGTAAGCCTCAAATGGATCTGGCTCTTGCGGGCGGCGGCGGGTGTCGCAAGGCCGTGGGGACGATGCTCGACATGGAACATGCGCGCGGCCGGGACCACGACAACCCTGTTGCCCGCAAGCCAGTTGCGCCAGCAGAAATCGACGTCGTCTCCCACGCCGGGAAACGCGGGGTCGAAGCCGCCCAGTTGCTCCCAGGCGTCGCGGCGGATCAACATGCCCGCGGAATTCACCGCGAAAGTGTCCGTGCGCCCGTCGTACTGGCCTTGGTCGAGCTCGTCGGCTTCAATGAGCGTCAGACGCTCGGCCCAGCGGCTCGTGGAAAGACCGGCGTCGATGAGCCTGCGCTCCGCGTCCCAGGCCAATTGCTTGCAACCGGCCACTGTGACCGACGGCGCGCGCTCGACTGCCTGAAGCAGCTCGGCGAGTGCGTCGGGGGCCGGAGCGGCGTCGTCGTGCAACAACCAGATCCATTCAACGGCTCCCGGCTCCCGCGAAGGGGCAGAACGGGCCAGGCCAGCCAGGACGGCAGCACCGAAACCTACTTTGTGTTCGCCTGTGCTGGTGACGTTGGCCGCGCCGAGGGCCCGCTGCAGCAACGCTGCGGACTTGTCGCGGGAGCCCGTATCAATGCCAATGGCGGCATCTGCCGGACGCGTCTGGTCCAGCAGAGCCGCCAGGGTTCTGGGGAGATAGTTACCGCCGTCGTGCGAGACGACGACGGCGGTAACGTGTACTGCCTTGAGAATCAGACCGCTCGCTTCCTCAGCCTGCGGCGTTCACGCTCGGAGAGCCCGCCCCAGATACCAAAACGTTCATCGTTGGCGAGTGCGTATTCAAGGCACTGCGAACGGACATTGCACGCACCGCATACCTTTTTGGCATCCCGCGTGGAGCCGCCCTTCTCGGGGAAGAACGCCTCCGGGTCCGTCTGGGCGCACAAGGCGTCCGTCTGCCAGCCAAGTTCGCCTTCATCGTCGAAATCACCTTGGCCCGGAAGTCCGATCCACACCGGCTGGGCCGGATTGTCGAGCGGACGGCGCAGCTCCATGGGAGGATCATCGAGATCGTCCTCCGGATCTACCGGCGCGCCCCCCACGAGAGCCTCGTGCGCAGCAAGAAGGGCTGTTGCCTCATCTTCCAGCGACTCCCGAGTGGCCTCGATATAGCGGTCGGCCGCCTGCGGATCCGCCGGGTCAACATACCAATCCCCCGGAACTTCGCGCGACCGGTATTTCACCGACGCATAATCCGCGACGACTGCATCTTCCTGGATACGCAACGCTTGCCCCATGGCGTCCCTCCTGATTTTTGCAGCTGCTGCCGTGCTCATTCGGTACTCGGTTATGTACCCGATACTCCCGCAGCGGCGTTCGATATCTAATTACACGCGTGTAACTACCAAGCCGTCAAGCCGCGCCGGGATAATAATCAACTTTCCGCACTAACCAGCGCCGCGCCACGCCCGGTATTTTTTCGCCCCGCCCGCGCGCCATGGCGGAAAACGGAAGCTTTGCATCACTTAAGATGTATTTTCATTGAATTTCAGGGAAATCGTTTGATCCTTCGAGCGCCGCACCCTCGCCGTCCCGCAGCTCCATGTGGCGCAATTCACACGCCCCGGGACCTGATCTGACGCCCCGTGGCAAGATGTAGCCATGAGCACCCCCGCGATGAACCTGATGGCAGCCCTGCGTTCCGGACACGCCACATCCCCCCGCCTGACCTGGTACGGACCGGACGCCGAACGGGTGGAACTCTCTGGGCGGGTCCTGGACAATTGGGTGGCCAAGACCAGCAACCTGCTCCAGGACGAGTTCGACGCCGAACCGGGCATGAGCCTTCGCCTGGACCTGCCGGCCCATTGGAAGTCCCTCGTGTGGGCGCTGGCCGGATGGCAGCTGGGCATGGAACTCGTGCTCGACGGCGGCAGCGCGGACCTGCTTGTCACGGACACCCCCGACGCCGGCACGGGAGCCGGCTTCGACGCCGTGGTCGCCGTGCCGCTCGCGGCACTCGCGATGCGCTGGCCGGGAGAACTGCCGGTCGGCGTCGTGGACTACGCGGCCGAAGTCCGCTCCCACGGCGACGTATTTATGGCGCACGCCGAACCCGACGCGGCACTGCCGGCCCTGCGCCGCCCTGAAACCGGGCACTCGCACGGCGAATTGCTGGACGGCTTCGCCAAGGACCATGACCCCGGCGTACGGCTGCTGGTCCGCGCGGCCGATGGCTTGGAGTCGGCCCTCGCGGACGCCCTCGGCGCATGGAACAAGGACGGTTCAGTGGTCCTGGTGCACCCGGACGTTGATGTCACCCGGCACCTGCTGGAGAACGAGCGCGTCAGCGGCGCTTGACTGCGTCTTCGCCTTCGTCGGAGCCAGCCTCGGAGCCGGCGGCATGCATGGCCTTGGCCCTGGCCCTGTGGTGGGCCTCGATGATCTCGTGGTCATGCGAGAAGGCTTCTTCTTCGTCGAGCTCCTTGTTGAACACCAGGAAGCGGTAGGCGAAGAAGCGCACCACGGTGGCCACGAGGATGCCGACAACCCCGGCTGCGAAAAGGACGTTCTTGTCCTGGATGTTCATGCCGTATTTCGCGATGGCGGTCAGGCCGGTGGAGATACCGATCCCAATGCCGTTGATGACGATGAACATCACGAACTCGCGCACCACGTTCGCCTGGCGGCGGTGGCGGAAGGTCCAGAAACGGTTGGCGACCCAGGAGAACACGGTGGCCACGGTGGCGCCGACGAAACGGGCTTTGGCCTCACTGTCGGACATCGGGCCGTGCATGAGATAGTAGGTCAAGCCGTTATCTATGACGAACGCAACACCGCCGACAGCGCCGAACTTCGCTACTTCGCGCCAAAAGAGCGAGGCGAGCCCGCGCATGCGATCTGCAAGTGTGTTGATCATGACCCTCCATGGCCGTTGTTCTAGGGGGCCGATGGGCCGAGGCTCTATTTTAGCTCCGATTCCTTGGAGCTTGCCGAATTATTCGGCCCCAAGAGCCACGGGCCAACGCTGTGTAGGCCCGGCGACGGACAAAATCAAGGAACCGGCCGCTGGTTCGGTAGGCTGAACCTTGTGACTTTTCCTGTAATTGGCGTGGTTGGCGGCGGCCAGCTCGCACGAATGATGGCCCCGGCGGCAACCGCTCTTGGCTTTGAACTCCGGGTCCTTGCCGAAGGCGAGGACGTTTCCGCGGTCCGGGCCGTGGCAACGGCTCCCATTGGCGACTACAAGGACCTCGCTGCCCTCCTTGAGTTCTCGGAGGGCCTGGACGTCATGACGTTCGACCACGAGCACGTCCCCACCGAGCACCTGAGGGCGCTGATCGAGGCCGGAGTCAACGTCCAGCCCGGCCCGGATGCCTTGGTGCACGCCCAGGACAAACTCGTGATGCGCGCCGCGATCGACCGCCTGGGGCTCCCCAACCCGGCATGGGCTGCCGTCACCGGCGTCGAAGACCTGGTGGCTTTCGGCGAGCAGACCGGCTGGCCGATCGTCTTGAAAACCCCCCGCGGAGGCTATGACGGAAAGGGCGTGCGCATCATCCATTCCGCAGACGACGCCCGGAGCACGACGGACTGGTTCGACGCCATGAGCCCGCTCCTGGCCGAAGAGAAGGTCGACTTCAGCCGCGAGCTTTCCGCGCTCGTTGCGAGGACGCCCGACGGCGAATCCCGCGCATGGCCGGTTGTCCACACTGTCCAGGTGGATGGCGTCTGCGACGAAGTGATTGCGCCTGCCCCGGACATTCCCGTGGAGGTCGCTGCGGCGGCCGAAGAGGCCGCGCTGCGGATTGCCAATGAACTCGGAGTCACGGGAGTGATGGCTGCGGAACTCTTCGAAACGCCCGGCGTCGGAGTCGGGTTCCTGGTCAACGAGCTCGCCATGCGGCCGCACAACACCGGCCACTGGACGCAGGACGGCTCCGTCACCAGCCAGTTCGAGCAGCACTTGCGCGCAGTCCTCAACCTCCCGCTCGGTGCTACCGACGCCCTGGGCGCGGTGGTCGTCATGAAGAACTTCCTGGGCGGCGACAACCAGGATCTCTACAGCGCGTACCCGAAGGCCCTCGCCTACGAACCGGCCGCAAAAGTCCATTGCTACGGCAAGTCCGTGCGGGCCGGCCGCAAGATCGGGCACGTGAACCTCGTCGGCAACTCGACGGCGGACGTCGAATCCATCCGACACCGCGCCACCATAGTGGCCGACATCATCCGTGACGGCCGCATGCCGGCCGAGACCACCTCCGAGGAGACCGCATGAGCGCAGAAACCATGGATCCCGAAAACGCGGGGGCAGCGAACGCCTCCCCGATCGTGGGGCTTGTCATGGGCTCCGACTCGGACTGGCCCGTCATGGAAGCCGCGGCCGACGCCCTGGCGGAATTCGGCATCCCCTTCGAAGCCGACGTCGTCTCCGCGCACCGCATGCCCACGGAGATGATCCGCTACGGCCAGACCGCCCATGAGCGCGGTATCCGGGTCATCATCGCCGGAGCAGGCGGCGCAGCCCACTTGCCGGGCATGCTCGCCTCCGTGACCCCGCTGCCCGTCATCGGCGTCCCGGTCCCGCTGAAGACCTTGGACGGCATGGACTCCTTGCTGTCCATCGTGCAGATGCCCGCCGGCGTTCCCGTGGCCACTGTTTCCATCGGCGGCGCCCGCAACGCCGGCCTCCTGGCTGTACGCATGCTGGCGTCCGGAACCGATGACCTTGCCGTGCGGCTTCGTGGCGAACTGCTCGAATTCGCGCAGGAGCTCAACAACACCGCCACGGAGAAGGGTGCCAGGCTCCGCGACAAGGTTGCCGAAGTCTTCTCGACGGCGAACGTCTCCGCCCGGAGCAGTCGTTAAGAGCCCGGGCAGCCGCACAGAGGTCATCCCCGGCAATCCCGAATGAACCGTCCCGCAATGACAAGGATCCCCCGCCGTGTACCAGCTTGAGAATATTCTCCGCCCCTACGCATGGGGATCGACGACGGCGATCGCCGCTCTGCTGGGAAGGCCCGCCTCGGGTGGTCCGGAAGCGGAGTTGTGGATCGGAGCGCACCCGGACTCGCCGTCCGTGGCCACCCGTCCGGATGGCTCTTCCGTCGCCTTGGACGCCTTGATCAGCGTGGATCCCGTGCATTTCCTTGGTGAAACGAGCGTGGCCGAATTCGGTCCCCGCTTGCCGTTCCTCACCAAGCTCCTTGCAGCCGACAAGCCCCTGTCTTTGCAGGTCCACCCTCGCCTGCAGCAGGCCAGGGACGGCTTCGCGAAGGAAAATGCCGCGGGTATGGCAGCGGACTCACCGGAGCGCAACTACCGCGATGACAACCACAAGCCGGAGATGATCTTCGCGCTGACGCCGTTTCACGCCCTCTGCGGTTTCCGCCCGGCCGCCGATTCGCAGCGTGTCTTCGAGCACCTCGCGACCCTCCTGGACCTTGCCGCCGTCGACGTTCCGGACGTCATCGCCGGAGTCATCTCGGATCTTTCCGGGTCCGATGAGCCCTCGGCGCTCAAAGCTGCGTTCACCCGGCTGATTACCGGCGGGGAGGCCGTCTCCGCGGCCACCGATCAGGTGGTTTCCATCCTGAAATCGGGCGCGCCGATGGGGCAGCACGCCGCGGAACTCTCGACGTTGGTGGACATCAACAGCGAGTTCCCGGGCGATCCCGGTGTCCTGATTTCCCTGCTCCTGAACCTTGTGTTCCTGTCCCCGGGCGAATCGGTGTACTTGCCGGGCGGAAACGTCCACGCCTACCTGAAAGGCCTCGGCGTGGAGGTGATGGCGGCGTCGGACAACGTGCTCCGTGGCGGCCTCACTCCCAAGCACGTGGATGTTCCGGAACTCCTGAAGACCATCGAATTCGCTTCCCTCGGCGTCCCGCGCATCGAGCCCCGGGTCTCCGGCTTCGGCCAGGATCTCTTTGTGCCGCCCTTCAAGGAATTCCAGCTCCAGCGCATCGAGCTGGGACCCGGAGCGGAACCGGTGCCGATGGCCCAGGCGGGTCCCGCCGTCGTCGTCGTGGTTTCGGGTTCCGTGGTGCTCGACTCCCCCAAGAGCGAGCTCGCCGTCGAGCGCGGGGGGAGTGCGTTCATCCCGGCGTCGGAAGAGCCCGTCATGGTGCACCCGGTTGCCGGTGCCACGGGAACCAGCGTCGCCTTTGCCGTGACAACAGGCTTGGGGAACTAACGGTGGAGTACTTCCTGCAGACGCCCGCATGGGCGTCCTTCCAGCGATCCCTCGGACGTACCGTGCACGAGGAATCCGGGCCGGGGTGGCGTTTCCTCGCAGTGGAGGAAACGAACCCCGCCGGCAAGGTGATCTACACGCCCTACGGACCCGTCGCCGATTCGCTGGAGGCCTTCGACGAAGCCGTAGCGGCCCTCGTGGCGATCGCGCGCCGCAGCCGCGCAGTGTTTGTCCGGATGGAACCGGTCACCGCCGGGTTCGAAGCCGCCGACGCCGGTGCGGTCCTGCGGGAACGCGGCCTGCAGCCGGCGCCGTCCAACCAGCAACCGGAATTGAGCTGGATCGTGGATCTGGAGGGCGACTTCAAGGACGTCCTTGCGGGCATGAAACCCACCAACCGGAACCTGTACCGCAACATCCACAAGAAGGGTGTCACCTTCCGGTCCTCGCAGGATCCCGAAGAGATCTCGGTGCTCCTGGACTTCCTGCACATGACCGCCGCACGCAACGGCTTCAAGCCGCAGAGCGACGACTACCTCCGCGCCGTGGCCCAATCCCTCATGCCGGCCGGTGCTGGCACCCTGTTCATCGCGGAACTCGAAGGCGAGCCCATCGCGGCGGCCCTGGCGTACGACTCTGCCGACACGCGTACCTACGCCCACGCGGCGCTCGATGATACGCATCGCAAGCTCAGCGCCGGCATTCCGTTGCTCGCGACGCTCATGGCGGACGCCAAGGACAAGGGACTCAAGCACGTCGATTTGTGGGGCGTGGCCCCGGAACACCAACCTGACCACAAGTGGGCCGGATTCACCGCCTTCAAGAAGTCCTTCGGGGGCCGCGAAATCGCCTACCCGGGCACGTGGGACCTTCCCGTCAACAAGCTCCGCTACGGCGCCTACCAAGTAGCCCGTAAACTCCGCGACAAGCTCCGCTAGGGTTCCTCCGCGCGAACTGGCAGCAGATGACCTCAAAATCCGATTGATGTCCCTCTGGTACTGCTCAGCTTCCCCATGATGCCGCCCGTCGTATTGGAGGGCGACCCGCTCTTTGACGTAAGCGGCATCGGGCGCCGGCCCGGGACCATGTGAAGGGCCAGCCGGGCCTTACGTACGCCACGCATGCCGGGACGGGCTGACACCATCGCCTTCAAGTCGTCAATGGTCGCCAAGGGCTCGCGCGGCCTGGGATGGTTTTCGCCGTGCTCGACCACGATCGAGTCGCCCGCCGCGACAGTGTCGTCGATACTCATCAATTGGGCCAGGTCCAGCCACGTCCGGGCAGGCGAGGTGAGCCGGACGCCGTCGAGCACCATCACTTCAGCCGGTTTGCACGTGAGTTGGTGCCCAACAACATTCCGCCGCGGACCTTTCTCCCAGTTAGCCCGATGGAAGCCTGCGGGCACGCAAAAGGGCGGTGGGATCGTGACAGCGGCGTCAGAATCGACAAGGTCCGTGAGGACAAAGCCAGAGATAGCCGCCGAGCGATCGTGCCGCCCTTTTGCACTAAGCCAGGAGTTACTTGCGGGCGTAGCCTTCCCACTTGCTGGCCTGGTGCTCGCCGTCGACGAAGCGGATCGTGCCGGACTTGGAGCGCATGACGATGGACTGGGTCAGGACCTTGTCCTTGGAGTAGCGCACGCCCTTGAGCAGGTCGCCGTCGGTGATGCCGGTAGCTGCGAAGTAGCAGTTGTCGCTTGTGACGAGGTCGTTCGTGGAGAGGACGCGCTCGAGGTCGTGTCCGGCGTCGATGGCCTTCTGCTTCTCGTCGTCGCTGGTGGGCCACAGGCGGCCCTGGATGACACCGCCGAGGGACTTGATGGCACATGCGGCAACGATGCCTTCCGGAGTGCCGCCGATCCCCATCAGGGCGTCGACGCCGGTGCCGGAACGTGCGGCGGCGATGGCGCCGGCAACGTCGCCATCCATGATGAACTTGGTGCGCGCACCGGCTTCGCGGATTTCCTCCACCAGCGGGCGGTGGCGGTCACGGTCAAGGATCATGACGTTGAGCTGGTTGACCTTGACGCCCTTGGCCTTGGCGATCAGGTGCAGGTTCTGCTTCACCGGCAGGCGGAGGTCCACCATGTCGGCGGCTTCAGGACCCGTGACGAGCTTCTCCATGTAGAACACGGCGGAGGGATCGAACATGGTGCCGCGTTCGGCCACTGCAAGCACGGCGAGGGCGTTGTTGATGCCCAGGGCAGTCAGCCGGGTTCCGTCGATGGGGTCGACGGCGACGTCGCACTCGGGTCCGGTGCCGTCACCGACGTGCTCGCCATTGAAGAGCATCGGGGCTTCGTCCTTTTCACCCTCGCCAATGACAACGACGCCGTTGAAATGGACGGTGTGGAGGAAGGAGCGCATGGCGTCAACGGCCGCGCCGTCCGCCTTGTTCTTGTCGCCGAAACCAACCCAGTGGCCGCCGGCGATGGCAGCAGCTTCGGTGACCCGGACAAGTTCGAGGGCCAGGTTGCGGTCCGGCTCATCGGTCCCGACGGCGAGCGCCGGCGAAATAGTGGAATACTTCTGGGACATTGGCGCTGGAGACACGTGAACCTCTTCTTCGATGACGCGATTCGTGGGACCAGGAATGGCTGGGCTTGGCGGCCTGAATGATTCCTCTACAAGAGATCATAGTCGCGGCGGAGCGGCATGGTCATGGGATGACCAACTCCCGGAAGGCCCCTTGCGCGGACCGGCCGATGTGTATTAGCCGCTTGGATAGGAGACTATTGAAGCGTGAGTGAAACGCAAGACAAAGCAATTGCCGCTGTCCCGCCACGCAACGGAGGCACCGAGGCAACTGGCAGCAATGACGCCGGCCGGCCGGCCGTCAAGCCTGTAATCGCGGCAAAAGCCGCCAAACGGGCCAATGCTTCCGTCATCGGCATGCTCATTGCGTTGCTCCTGTGCGTGCTGGCGTTCCTTCCGATCGTGCTCATGAATCCGGCGCCAAAGAGCAGCGGTTACAAGCCCAACGTCGATGTGGCCGCAACGGCCGCCAATGCGAAAGATGTGGCGGGTTTCACACCTGTGGCGCCGAATACCGGCGACACATTTAGTCCGAACTACGCTCGCTGGTCATCCGGGACCGGCGACGGCGTACCCACGTGGGAGGTCGGCTACGTGACTCCCCAGCAGATGTTCATCGGGCTTGTCCAGACCCGCAAGGCCAATCCAACCTGGATTTTCCAGCAGACCGGCAGCGCTCCGGTCACCGGCACGCGGAGCGCCGGCGGCCATGACTGGGAGCTCCATGACACGGCCAAGGGCAACCGCAGCATGGTGCTGAACTACCGCGGCACCACGATCATCCTGAGCGGGAGCGCAGGACTGGACGAGTTCTCCACGTTGGCCGCCGCCGTGGTCAAGGCGATGGACGCAGCTCCTGTCGCCTCCGCGGACGCGGGCACGAAGCCCGGCGACACAGTTTCGCAGCCTGCCACCCCAAAGCCGTAAAGTAGCGCCGTGGCTACCTATCTGACTCCCGCACTTGCCTGGCGCCGTTTGCGCGAAGGAAACGAACGCTTCGTCGCCGGCGAGTCCCTGCACCCCAACCAGGACGCTTCGCGCCGGCACTCCCTCGTCGAGGACCAGCATCCATTTGCCGTGATCTTCGGCTGCTCGGATTCCCGCCTGGCCGCGGAGATCATCTTCGACCTCGGCCTGGGGGATGCCTTCGTGGTCCGCACGGCCGGGCAAGTGATCGACGACGCCGTCCTCGGTTCGCTGGAATACAGCATCTCCCAACTTCATGTTCCGCTCATCGTGATCCTTGGCCACGACAGTTGCGGCGCGGTGACTGCGACGAAGAGTGCCGTGGAGACAGGTGAAATGCCGGCAGGTTTCATCCGTTCCCTCGTGGAACGCATCACCCCCTCCGTCCTCACGGCAATGCGCAACGAGCAAACGGACGTCAACGAGATGGTGGTGGAGCACGTCAAGCAGACAGCCCGCCGATTGGCCGACAGTTCCCGTGTGATTTCCGACGCGATCGACGACGGCCGGGCCGCCGTCGTCGGGCTTTCCTACAAACTGGACGAAGGCCGCGCGGCGCTTGTTTCCGGGATCGGCAAGCTTTAAGCCGGATGCCGGGCCGCCCCCGGAGGGGCGGCACCAAGCGGCCGTAGCTTTGCTCCTCCGGTTTTCGGTCAAGCGGCTGCTCGCCATAAGCTAGCCCCATGACTTCCACTCAAGAATCCAACGCGGCCGAGTTCCGTATTGAACATGACACGATGGGCGAAGTTCGCGTTCCCGTGAACGCCCTGTACCGCGCCCAGACGCAGCGCGCTGTGGAGAATTTCCCGATCTCCGGCAAGACGCTTGAGCGCGCGCACATCGAGGCCCTGGCGCGGGTCAAGAAGGCCGCGGCCCTCGCGAACGCCGAACTTGGGGTGCTCGACGGCGAGCTCGCCGAGGCGATTGCCAACGCAGCCGATGAGGTTGCCGCCGGAAAGTACGACGGCGATTTCCCCATCGACGTCTTCCAGACCGGTTCGGGCACGTCGTCCAACATGAACACGAACGAGGTCATCGCCGAGCTGGCGACGCGTGCCCTCGCGGCCGCCGGGAGCGACAAAGTTGTCCACCCGAACGACCACGTCAACGCTTCCCAGTCCTCCAACGATGTCTTCCCGACGTCGGTCCACGTCGCCGCGACGTCGGCCCTGATCAACGACCTGATCCCGGCCCTCGAGTACCTGGCTGCTTCCCTGGACCGCAAGGCAGCGGAGTTCAAGGATGTCGTCAAGTCCGGCCGCACCCACCTCATGGACGCCACGCCCGTGACCTTGGGCCAGGAGTTCGGCGGCTACGCCGCGCAGGTCCGTTACGGCATCGAGCGCATCAACGCTGCGCTCCCCCGCGTCGCCGAGGTCCCCCTGGGCGGCACCGCGGTGGGCACCGGCATCAACACCCCGGAAGGCTTCCCGGAGCGCGTCATCGAGCTCCTCGCGGCCGACACCGGCCTGCCGCTGACCGAGGCGCGCGACCACTTCGAAGCGCAGGCCAACCGCGACGGCCTCATCGAAGGCTCCAGCCAGCTGCGCAACATCGCCATCTCCTTCATGAAGATCAACAACGACCTGCGCTGGATGGGCTCCGGCCCCAACACGGGACTCGGCGAGATCTCCATCCCGGACCTCCAGCCGGGTTCGTCGATCATGCCGGGCAAGGTCAACCCGGTCATCTGCGAAGCCTCGATCATGGTCTGCGCCCAGGTCATCGGCAACGACACCGCCATCGCCTGGTCGGGTACCAACGGCGCCTTCGAGCTCAATGTCGGCATCCCCGTGATGGCCGCCAACCTGCTCGAATCCATCCGGCTCCTGGCCAACACCAGCCGCGTCATGGCCGACAAGATGATCGACGGCATCACGGCCAACGTGGAGCGCGCCCGCTTCCTGGCCGAGGCTTCCCCGTCCATCGTGACCCCGTTGAACAAGTTCATCGGTTACGAAGCAGCCGCAAAGATCGCCAAGAAGGCCGTTGCCGAGGGTTTGACCATCCGCGAAGCCGTGATCTCCCTTGGCTACCTTGAGCGTGGCGAGCTGACCGAAGAGCAGCTCGACAAGGCCCTCGACGTCACCACCATGACCCGCCCGGCCCACAAGGCCTAGCCTCCCACCAGTCCGACTGGCCTGCCCGACGGCGGCCGGCGCCTTCCCCTCGGAAGGTGCCGGCCGCCGTCGTCGTTTCCTCCCGCAGAACTCTTCTTGCACTATTTAACTAAAGGTGCAAAACTTTACTTTGTGGAAAATAGTGCAACCAATGACGGCGGCCTTCGGGAGCGCAAGCGCGCTCAGACCCGCGCGGCGATCTCAGCCATCGCCCGCTCCCTGACGGCCCAGCGCGGACTCAACGGCTTCACGGTCGAGGAAGCCTGCGAACAGGCCGGGATTTCGCGGCGGACCTTCTTCAACTATTTCCATACCAAGGAAGACGCGGTGATCGGCTCGTTCTCCGACGAGCTTCCCGAAGAGGCCCTGGAGGACTTCAACCGCAACCCGGCCCGTGCCGCCGGCACCATCTCGGACTCGTTGCTGTCCGCGCTGCGCCAGTTCACCCTGGCGGTCCTCGAGCGGTCCACCGTGAGTCCGTCGGAGATCCGTCAGCTCATCGCGGCAGTCACGGCCGAGCCCCAGCTCCTGGGCCGTTTGACCCGCGAAGGCGAAGTCCGCGAGCGCCAGTTCGCCGAACTCATCGCCGCCCGTGAAGGCCTCACGGCGGATCACACGGAGGTCGTCATGGCCGCCGCAGTCTTCGGTGCGGTCACCAAGAAGACGAGCAAGCAGTTCTTTTCCGAGGAGAACACGCAGCCATACCGGGAACTGCTGGACCGGAACCTCAGTGCAGCCCGCACGCTCTTCGCCCAACCGCTGGACATCAACCCCGTCGAACCCCAGAAGGATCAACCGTGAGTACCACTCTCAAGACCAAAGCGGCCGCACCGCTGCTTTTGACCCAGAGAAGGATCTGGATCATTTTCTCGGCGTTGATCGCCGGCATGCTGCTCTCGAGCCTGGACCAGACCATCGTGTCCACGGCCATGCCCACGATCGTCGGCAAGCTCGGCGGCGTGGAGAACCAGGCCTGGATCACCACTGCCTACCTGCTCGCCACCACCATCGTCATGCCGATCTACGGCAAGTTCGGTGACATCCTGGGCCGTCGGAACCTCTTCCTGATTGCCATCGGTTTGTTCACGGCAGCTTCCATCGGTTGTGCCTTCGCCACCGATTTCTGGGGCTTCGTGATCTTCCGCGCCATCCAGGGCCTGGGCGGCGGCGGACTGATGATCCTCTCGCAGGCCATCATCGCGGACATCGTGCCCGCCAAGGAACGCGGCAAGTACATGGGCCCGCTCGGTGCCATCTTCGGGCTCTCCGCCGTGGCCGGTCCGCTCCTGGGCGGCTTCTTCGTCGATCACCTGACCTGGGAATGGGCCTTCTACATCAACATCCCCATCGGCATTGCAGCCTTCACCATCGCTTGGTTCACGCTCACCCTGCCAAACAAGAAGGCCGAAAAGCGCATCGACATCCTTGGGGTCCTGCTGCTGTCCGCTGCCACGGCATGCTTGATCTTCTTCACCGATTTCGGCGGCAAGAAGGACCAAGGCTGGGACTCCCCCCTGACGTGGGCCTTCGGCGCCGGCATGGTGCTTGCCGCCTTCCTCTTCGTCCTCGTGGAGCGCAAGGCGGAAGACCCCATCATTCCGCTGAGCCTGTTCAAGAACCGGATCTTCATCAACGCAACCGCCATCGGCTTTACCCTGGGGCTGGGCATGTTCGCCGCGATCGCCTTCGTGCCGACGTTCCTGCAGATGTCCTCCGGTACTTCAGCCGCGGTTTCCGGCCTCCTCATGCTGCCGATGATGGTCGGACTCATGGGGACGTCCATCTATTCGGGTATCCGCATCTCCAAGACCGGCAAGTACAAGATGTTCCCGATCCTCGGAGCCAGCCTCACGATCGTTGCCATGTTGTGGCTCACCACGCTCACCGCGGCAACTCCGATCTGGGTCATCTGCATCCAGCTGTTCATCTTCGGCGCGGGCCTGGGCTTGATCATGCAGGTCATCGTCTTGGTGGTCCAGAATGCGGTTCCGGCCGGGCAAATCGGCACGGCAACGAGCACGAACAACTACTTCCGCGAGGTCGGTGCTTCGTTGGGCGTCGCCGTCTTCGGCTCTATCTTCACGACGCGGCTTGCCGAGTCCCTCACCCAGGCATTCACAGGCGCCGGGGCTTCCGCCGCGCAAGCTGCACAGTCAACCAGCGAGCTTGATCCGCAGACCTTGGCCCAGCTGCCGGTCCAGGTCAAGGACGCCATCGTCAATGCCTACGCCGACTCGCTGGCACCGGTGTTCTGGTACCTGATCCCGTTCATCGCGGCCGCCCTCCTGCTCGCCGTCACCCTCAAGCAGATCCCGCTCTCCGACACCGCGGGAATGGTGGCCCGGGGCGAGGCTGTCGGAGGCGAGGAGGCGGAACGACTTGAAGCCGAACGCCTCGGAGTTTCCTCCGACGCGGCCGTTGACGCGGTCGCCAAGCCTGAGTCCGACCCGGTGGGGCCGGTGGAGCCGGTGGGGCCGGTGGGGCTGGTGGGCGACAATGACGGCGAGCTCGCCCGGCGCTGAGCCCGGGACATGCCCGGCCTTGGCTCGGACGAGTGGACATATGAGGAATATGTCCACTGCCCGAATGCAAAGCCGGGCATGTCCACTGGGCCGAAAGTTGGGCTCGCGGGACATACGCCCGACTCGCGGGGTAGCTGGCCGGGCCAACAGGGGCGCCGCAATCTTATGGGTTGCGGCGCCCCTGTGTTGTCCGGCCTTGCCTCGGACGAGTGGACATATGAGGAATATGTCCACTGCCCGAATGCAAAGCCGGGCATGTCCACTGGGCTGAAAGTAGGGCTCGCGGGACATACGCCCGACTCGCGGGGTAGCTGGCCGCGCCAACAGGGGCGCCGCAATCTTATGGGTTGCGGCGCCCCTGTATTGTACGGCCTTGCCTCGGACGAGTGGACATGCTCGGCGCTGAGCCCGGGACATGCCCAGCGTTGGCTCGGACGAGTGGACATATGAGGAATATGTCCACTGCCCAAATGTAGAACAGGGCATGTCCACTGGGGCGAACGTGGGACTCCACGATCGAGTGGCCTTGCGGAGTCTGGCCTAGGCTGGAACCCATGAGTCCAGAGCCCGAAGAATCCGCAAACATCAGTCCCGCCGTTCGATGGGGATTAGGGGCAGTCCTTTTCGGGCTTCTGGCCGTCTCCATTGCCGCCGCCAAGGGCGAATGGTGGACCATCGTCGGCGCTATTGTCTGCGGTGCAGCCGCTTGCCTCTTCGCTGCCCGCGCGATCCTCGCGGCCCGTCAATCGCGCTGATACGCGACGGCGGTGCCCGGCTCCAGCGCAAGCCGGATGGTTTCGCGGTGGCCGGCGCTGATCTCAGGCAACTCGTCGAGGGCAAACCAGCCGACGGCGATTGACTCGTCGTCGTTGACGCGGGCCTCCCCCGAGACATAGCGGCATTTGAAGGCAATATCCAGGAAGTCGCAGACGTCTCCGTTGGGATACGTGACCGGGCCGATCACGCCCACTGCCAGGATGCGCTCGGTTTCGGCGACTACGGCAGTCTCCTCGAAGATCTCGCGGATCAAACCGGGGGCTGGATGTTCACCCGGTTCGAGCATTCCGGTGATCAAGGTCCAGCGTCCGTTGTCGGCCCGTTGGCACAGCAGGACCCGGTTCTCGTCGTCCAGGACCACGCCCCGCACGCCGGGCAGCCACAACGGATCGTTGCCGATCTTCTCGCGGATTTCCCGGATGAATTCCGGGACCGGCACGACCTAGCCCGCTTTCGCTGAAACAGTCATCACCAACACGAACTCTGCCTCCGTTTCCGGGTCGGATCCTCCAGTAGGGCGAGTATCCCACCAGCGATGCCCGAATGACAGCGGGCCAGGCTGCTCACCCGGTCGTTTCCCGCCGCCGCGGCCCACGGCTCTCCTCACGCGGGCAGTGCAAACATCGCCGCTGCCGCACCGGCAAGCATGAATGGCCCGAATGGAATTGCCGATTTCAAGGTTCCCCTCCGGGCCGCCAGGACTCCCAGGCTCCACAACCCGCCGAAGAGGAACGCCGCAAACGTTCCGGCGAAAACATGCCCCCAACCCAGGTAGCCAAGGTAGAGGCCGAGGACACCAGCCAATTTGACGTCGCCGAAGCCCATCCCGGGCGGATACGCCAAACGCAGGATGAAGTAGAACACCCACAGCACGGCTCCCCCGGCCACGATGCCCAAGGCGGGCACGCCGAGGAAGGGGGCACCGCCGTCGGGGGTCTTCCCTGCCGCTCCGCCGGCGAGGTCCGTCGCCGCTCCCCCAGCCAAGGTGACGGCTATCGCCGCGCCGAGCAGCAACACGCCGGCGATCGCATAGGACGGGAACACGATCCGGTTGGGCAAGAGGTGGTGGCGGACGTCGATGACGGTGAGACGGGCAGCCATGATCGCAAAGTAAACACATGCTGCCAGCAGGAGCCAGAAGGCCGGGACACTGGTTCCCCATAATTCGCCGAGTCGTCCGATCACCCTCGGATGCTATCGGTTTTCTCAAAGCTGCGCCGGTCACGCACGCTTAGACTGTGGATATGGGGCGCTACAGTGCAGAAATCCAAGGCAATCAGGACGCCGACATGTCCTCCACCTTCCGGAACCTCTGCCGTTCCTCCCCGTGGAAATGGACTAGCCTGAGGTTCGAATACCTCGACCTGCCGGGCAACGCGGATGCCACGGTTCGTGCTTGGCTGCGCCGGCCGGGAGCGCTTCGGCTCGAGACCGTCGAGGGCGCGTTGCTGCATAGCACCACGGGCATCAACGACTCCCGTGACGGACTTTACCTTGGTTCCAAGCGCAAGTCCTGGCTGTTGCCGGCCCACTTGGTGACCCCCGTTTACGATTCCGCAGGCTTGGTCCGCCGGCGCCCCGAGGCTGCGTATGGTGAACCGTCATTCGGGAACGGTCGGCTCGCGGCAGCACTCGATCCTGTCGAGCTTGCGGGGAATGCGCCGGTGCCGATGGAGTTTCCCGAGTCCAACCGGGTGTCGTTCGGGCCGATCCGGGAAGTGGATCACGAGGGGCGCCCGGCCTTGGAGACCATCGCGACGCCGGGACACAGCTACGTGGCGTCCGACGCGGCAACGCCGCTCTGCTTCCCTGGACGCACGCTCTTGCGGGTGGACTCTGGAACGGGCGTGTGCGTTTCCAGCCAATCGCTCGACGGCGACACCACCGGCCACGGGCATTGGATGCGGATACTGGGGGTGGACGAATACATGCTGGACGATCTGTTCCTCGCCGAATCGATGAACCTCACCGACGTCCGGAAGCACATCAGCTGGGACATCGGCCCCCGCGCGTAGTCGCCGGCCCCACCCAACC
>NZ_MTPV01000004.1:0-34768 GCF_002009585.1 Arthrobacter sp. SRS-W-1-2016
CACCGGGAGGCCTTCGTCATGCCGGAAATCTATGCCGTGTTCTCACACGACTTCAACCAATGTCCCTGGGCAGTACAGCTAGTTGGGGCGTGCCGGTGGGAACTGCCCACGGCAGCACTGCGCGTGGTGGCTGACCGTAGCGCAGCGACATGATCGCATTGCACGCATAGAAGAGGGCCAGGCCTCCGCCGAGGGAAATCCCGGAACCGAACGGCAAATGCTCGTAAGGTGCTGGAACGGCTGTCGCGATCGCCCCGGCAATCGCAGTCACCCCCAGAACCAGCAGAAACGGCATGAACAACGTGGTCTGAAGGATCCCGGCGAAATCGGACCGCGCCTTGAGGCGCTCGAGCCCCGCGGTGATGGTCCCGGTGCCGTACTGGAAGAACGCCCAGCCGAGGAAGGCCAGCACCAGGAATCCGAGATGACGAACAGGCCAAGCCGCTCGGAAGCGTGTTCGATGTTGATGCCGCCGATGCTCCGGTCGGGCCAAAGGCGGGCTCCAACCACCACCATGCCAACCTCGACGACGATCGCGGCAGCCCACAGAACGACGGCGATGCGGAGCGGCAAGACGGCAGAGATGAGCCAGAGGACAGCTGTGCCGCCGTTGTAGATCCAGATTCGCCACGGAGTTTCGGACGAATTTTCGCGGTGTTGGTACAGCCACAGGACCAGCAGGACAACACGAATCGCAGCATTGGCCAGCGAAAAGGCCCACGCCCGTTCGCCAAAGGCACCGGGCGCGGCGGCGGCCATGACGCTCGCCGCAGCCATGGCAGCGAGCATCGCGACACCCAGCGCCCGGGACGACAGGCCGGGCAGGAGGTTGACGACGGAAACGATGTTGACCCAGGCCCACCACGCCGGAAAGAAGAGCAGGATGAACGTGCCGAATTGGGTCCATCCAGGATCGCCGTGGATTCCGCGCGCAAGTTGGCCGACGAACGCGACAAAGACGAGGTCGAAGAACAGCTCCATCCAGTGCACGCGGCGAGGATCACGGGCCACCTCGTGCTTCAACGCGCCGGGAACCACGACTTATCCATCGTTGCCCCATGGTATTGGCTGCCGAGGTTGCGCCACACGCGGTTTGGGATAGTAGCATTTGTGAGGCAGGAATCCCTTATGCGGGGAGCGTCCTACGCGCAGGGAAACATCGGGGGCAAGCAGAGGTCATGGATTCGGAACCGTTACAGCCAGAGGTCAATCCGCGGTTCAGCAACACCCGGAAGCAGAATACCGAGCTTGCTATCCAGCAACTCCGGGACGGCGGGTTCACCACCACCCAAATAGATGAATTCGTGGCCACGTTGCATCGCATGGAAGCAGACGATTCGATACTTGCGCCCCTGACGAATGCCTTGCTCGCCATGAACGTCTCAGTCCAATGGCTCATGTAGCGGCGCGCCGGCGCCCTCCATTCGAACGATTTTCAACCTCTTTTGGGGAACGCTTTCCAGTGGGACGATTTTGATATGAGCGAAAACCAAGACCATAAGCTCGCGTCCCCGGCAGCCGGCTACTTTCCCAGGGAGAAGGGGATGTCCGCGGAGGAATACGAGCACCCGACCACCCACCAGATGCGCATCGTAGGCCAGCGGCGGACGGATGCGGAAGCCAAGCTTGAGCGGCAACAGCGCGAGGCCCGGAGCAAATCACACGACTAGGGGGCACGCTCGAGGAGCCGGCGCTGAATCGCAGTCCAGCGATATTTTCGTCATCCTTGCCCCGCTGTGCTTGGCAGCTCGACTACCGCCGTTGCATCGCTCGCTCCGGGCGTCGGCAATCTTAGGCTTCCACTCCACGCCGCGGAAGATTTCAGCCGAGCACCAGGGCCCACGCTGCCGCGAGGCCCACGAGCAGCCACACGACATAGTCGCCGACGCGCCCGGAGTGCAAGCGCCGGAGGATTCTTAAAGCCGGCTGGGCCGCGTGCGCGGGGCTGCGAAGAGCGGAAGGCAGACGCCAGCCATGGAGCGCCGCGGCCGCCATGACGACGGCGATCGTCGTCGACAGCAGCCCCAGCGCGACGCTCGTCGGCTCCCATGCGGCGCCCGTGGCTGGGTGCGACACATAGGGGGTCGGACCCTTGAGGACGGCCGACACGTAGCCGGCGCGGTCCATGAACCGGGCTGCGGCCTCTTCGGCGGTATCGCCGATCGACGGAAGGACCCCCAAAGCAAGGGCGCCCGCCAGCAATCCCACAGCCGGCGCCCCCATTGATATCGGGATGCGGCGCAGGCCGATGGGTACTTCGATACGCTCCTCGTCCCCGCTCATCCCCTCCGCCTCGATCCCGGCGGGGCGGCCGCCGAGACCCAGGAATATCCGCCCGCAAACACGGAACACAGCGGCGGCTGTCACCGCCGACACCCCGACCATAAGCACAGGGACCCAAAGCCGCCCTGCACTCGATGAGGCATGCTCGGCGATGCCCTTGCCCAGGCCGGCGGCGAAGGGCGGCGCGCCTGCGAGCGCGGCACCGGCGATCACGAAGGCGATTCCAAGCACCGGCGAATCCTTTCCGCGTCCGCGGAGCGTGTACTCGTCGACGCTGCCGTACCTGTTCAATATGATCCCGCTCAGCAGGAACAAGGAGCCCTTGACCGCAGCGTGGCCGAGGATGTACGCGGCAACCCCTCCCAACGCATCCGGGGAAGCGGTGCCGAGAACAGCCAGGAAGACTCCCATGTGGGCAATCGTTGAGTACGCCAGCAGTCTCTTGATGTGCCTCTGAAGGAAGCACATGACGCTCCCCACGACGGCGGTCAGGATGCCCAGCACTATGAATAGGACCTGGGCCGGGGAAGCGATCTGTGAACCGGCGAAGGCCGCCCAGTAAACCCGTGCAACGCCATAGAGGCCCAATTCGACCATCACTCCGGAAAACAGCACGCATACGGGCGAGGGTGCGACGGCGTGGGCGTCGTCGAGCCAAAAATGGAACGGGACGATCGCGGCTTTCACGAGGAACCCTGCGCACAGGAGGATGAACGCGATAGCGATCAGCGGGCTCCGGTCATCAAGCAGTGCTGTGGAGATGGCCGCCAGATTCAAGCTGCCGGTTCGTGCGTACAGGAGGCCGACACCCATGAGCGAAAAGTAGGCGGCCAGTGAGTTCACGATGCCGAAGTTGATGGCACCGTGGACTGCGGACGGGTCTTCGGCCTTGAGCCCTGTCAGTGCGTACGCGGCCACGCCCATCAGTTCGAAGAAGACGAACATGGTGAAGACGTCGCCCGCGAACGCGAAGCCTGTCATACCGGCGAGGAAGAGCACCATCAACCCGTGGTAGTGGACGGTGTCCGACTCGAAGTACCGCCACGAGAAGATGAGGGAAGCGACCATCAGCACCGCCGCGAGGAGGGAAATCCCGATGCTGAATTGGTCTCCGACCAGGGCGATTCCAACGGCACGGCCGCCCTGGGGCTGCCACGCGCCCATCCAGTAGACAAGACGTTCGCTCCCCGCCGGAGCCATCATAAACACCTCAAGCGTTACTGCCGCTGCGGCGGCAGCAAGGGAGATCACGTCAGCGAAACGGCGTGGAAGGCGGGACCCTAGGGACATCAGCACACACGAAGCCAGGATCAGGACGATCACGGCCGCGGGCATGAGGGCTGCGGCGGCCGTACCCGGGACCATGCGCTCAGCCCTCCAACCGACCGAGTCGGTCGGGATCGATCGCCTGATGGCGCTTGGCGATTTGAATCACGAGCGCCAGCAGCATCGACGTCACTGCTGCCGAGACGACGATGTCGGTCAGGGTCAATGCCTGGACCACGGGGTCGACGACCGGGGTGGTCTTGCCGACTTGCGCGCCGAAAATGGGTGCCACGCCCCCGTATTGAAAGCCGACGGCGACGAGCAGCACGTACGTGCCCGACTGGGCCACCGAAAGGCACACGACAGTGTGGACCAGGTTGCGGCTCGTAGCGATGCCCGCGACGCCAAGGAGCATGATGCTGACTGCGACAAAGTATGCGTAGTAGTTCACGACGCCGACCCTTCCTCGTAGCCGGAGCGTGGCGTTCGCCCTGAATCGCTTCCCCGCTCGGCCCGGATCGCGAGCGCTTGGTCCAGGAAGCTGGCCAGGAGGACGATGACGCTGCTGCAGACGGTCATTCCCACGGCGATGTTGAAGAGCGGCACTGTTCCCGAGGAGATGAAATCTCCGAGCTGGCCTTGCGGGATGACGTTCGCGAAGAGTGCCGACCCGACCGCGGCACCCGCGATCCCGAGGGCTCCGAACAAGACGACGCCGAGCGCCTCGCCCTGGTGGAACCATGCAAGCGGCCGCAGCTTGCGCAGGAGGGAGTATCGGCCGCCGACGTAAAGCAAGTGGATGCCCGTTGAAAGGATGACGCCGCCTTGGAAGCCGCCGCCAGGGGTGACGGCCCCGTGCGCTAGTACGTTGACGGCCAGCACGACTGTCAGCGGAAACAGGAAATAGACGAGGAGGTTCGTCGATTCGAGCACGTGGCCCGCCTCGCTGACCTCCCGCCGTCGTTCGCGGTAGACCGGCCTCAGCAACGCCGCGACGCCGACGACGGCGCAGAACAGGATCGTCTCTTCCCCGAAGGTGTCGAAGCCGCGCTGGTCGAAGTTGATGCTCGAAACGGCGTTTGCGGTGTCATGCGCGTAGGTGGCCGAAACGGCCGCGTCACGGTATGCGTGGAGGTCCCCGCCGAACTGCGGCATGCCCGTGAACGCGAGCGCCATCGAGACCGCGAAGGCGACGATGCCGACGCCAAGAACGATCAGGCGGATCCGCCGCGTCATTTCTCCTCCTGCCCGTCTGTGATCCCGCGGTGTTCGGCACGGATGACCGATACTTTCCGGATCGCGAGAACCACGATCAGGGGGACCACAGCCGTTCCAATGGCCACTTGGCTGAGCGCCACGTCGGGTGCCTGGAGGACGACAAACAAGATGGTGAGCAGCAGCCCGTAGCACGAAAGGACCACAGCCTGCTTTGAGGGATGGCGCGAGAACACGACGGCCGCGGCTCCGACAAGCACCAGGGTGAGGCTGACGCCAATCAGGAGGTTGCTCAGGACTCCGTCGTTCATTCGGGCGACCTTCCGACATCCAGTCCCCGCTCGTCGGCGAGCGACCTCCCGACCGCGATCGTCACTGCGGGACCGCCGAAAGCGGCGACCAGCGCGATCAGGATGATGGTGGCGCTACCCAGGGAGAATCCAAAATAGATCACGGCTGCGACAGAAAAAAGAGGCACTCCGAGGGTCGTTACGGGCGCCAGGAAGTGCAACCGCGCGAGGGGCTCGCGCGCCAGTGCTGCTCCCACGCAGCCGAAAGCCGCCGCCAGTACGCCCAATCCGGCAAAGATGGACTCGAAGATCACTGCAGTCATTCCTCGTCCCTTACCGCTTGCGCATCAGTGCCCGGTTTCAACAGCCTGGTGTAGACGAGCGTCCCGATCGAGGCGAGCACGGCAAGCACGAGGGGGACGATCAGGTACGAAGACTGGCCGACGATGATCGAGAGGCCGATCAACACCATGATGCTCGAACCCGTGAGCAGCTGGAGTCCAACCAAGCGTTGGACGTCGGTACCGCGGGCAGCCAGGAACAGGCTTGGCACCACCCCGAAGAGCAGTAACGCCAAGGTCACTGCCGACCACAAGATCGCGGTATCCATTCATAACCCTTGTCCGGTGCCTGGCGACACGTGGCGGTCGAGCCGGGGCCAGCCTTCTGCCAGGACGTGTACGCGGATCCGGCGCGCGTCCGGGTCGGAATAGAAAACCACGGATCCGGGTGTCGAGGACAAGGCGATCATGGCCGCGGCGCGCCATCCTGTTGCTTTGGGGCTAGCCGTTCCCGGCATCCGTTGGTCCTGCAAGGACTCCCCCCGGGGGCCCGCGAGCCAGCGTGCGAGACGCACGGTATCGGTTACGGCCGCGGCGGGAACAAGAGCCGCCCATCGTAGCCAGATGCCGCGCGCCGCGGCCTGGAATCCCATGGCGCGCCGGGCCGTGCGGGCAAGCACCGCGCCGAGTAACGCCGTCGACGCTGCCGCGACCGTCTCCGGAAGCGTCACGGTGCTCACCGTGACGAGCCAGGAGAGCGTTCCCCCGATCCACCAGAGAACCAGCTCCAGGACGGCCCCCGAGACCCCGCGTGCCCCGGGAAGCCCGAAAAACCTGCCGACGGGGCCGTTTCGATTTCGGTTCGCCGTCACACTATGCGCCCACTGCTTCGCGCTGTCGGGCGGCCTGGTCGGCACGTTCCCGCTGCGGTACCACGACGTATTTGGGATCGAGGGTCGAGGCTACGCCGGCTTCGAACACCCCGAAGCGAAGCAGCGCCGATCCGGCAGCGACAGCAAGTCCGCACATCGTGCTCACGAGGCGCGAATGGCGTCCGCCCAATGCGAGACCGACGGCGCCTCCCACGGTGAATGCCTTCGACAGCCGCAGTAGTGTCCCTGCGCGGCCCTGGTGCAATGTCTCGGCGGACAGCTTTCCGCTGCGTTCCATCTTCAGGCTCATCACCGTTTCCAGCACGGCACCGCCTACCGCCATGCGGCGGGCGGGAGCAGCCTCGGCCACAGGAGCCAGGGCAGCGGCAATGCCGCCAGCCGACGCCGCGGCGGAGCCTGCGAAGACGAAGGGCAGCGCCTCGTGGGCGTCGTGCCAGGTGGGCACGGCGGTATCGGCAAGCAGCACGCCGGTGTACGTGGCCACGGCAGCACCCGCCACCGCGGCACCGACTCCGCATGCGCGGCCGGCGCGAGGCAGGATGCCGAGGACATTGGATGCCGCACTCGCCCCAGCCAACGGACCATAGAGGGAAAGGATCCAGGAGCCCATGCTCATCGGCGAGGTCGGTTTCGCCACGCGCAGCATGTTGAGGAACCTCTCCGGGCGGCCAAGGTCATGCACGAGCGCGACCGCAGAGGCTGAGATCGCGGTCAGGGCCATAAGCTTGGAGCGCCGCTCAAGGGACGGCCGGGCGCTGTACTGCGCACCGGCCGCGAGCATCGACGTCGCCCCTGCCAGGCCACCCGCGAAGATGTAGCCCGCGATGTCCACGGCGCTCCAGGTCGGCTTCTTGAGGATCGGCCGGCCATAGTAGGACGTGAACTCCTCAGGGGCACCACGACGCGGGCTCAATTCCTGGCTCCCCAGAAAACGGCGACTGCGCCGAGCAACAGACCGGCGGCCGCACCCGCCGCACGCTTCCACATCACCGGCAGGTCCCTCGTCGTCACCACGGGGTCAGGGGGCAAGCCGTAGGTCTCAGGCTCATCCAGCAACAGGAAGAATGCGCCGTCACCGCCGACCCCGTCGTCGGGGTTGTGCCCGTACAACCTGGCGCCCTCTTCACCCCGCTCGTGCAGCTCAGTCACGCGTGCATCGGCCCGTTCACGGAGCTCGTCGAGCTCACCGTACTGGATGGACTTCGTAGGGCAGGCTTTCGCGCAGGCAGGCTCCTCGCCGGCGCCGAGCCGGTCGTAGCACATCGTGCACTTGAATACCCTGCCGTCGCCCGGCCGCTGGTCGATCACACCGTACGGGCATGCTGAAACGCAGTAGCCGCAACCGTTGCAAATGTCCTGCTGGACGACGACGGTGCCGTGCTCGGTGCGGAAGAGGGCCCCTGTGGGGCATACGTCCAGGCAAGCGGCGTGTGTGCAGTGTTTGCACACATCCGAGGACATGAGCCACTTGACGCCATCATGCGCCGACGGGTCCGCCGCGGGAACCTGCTTCTCGATGAACGCCACATGCCGCCAGGAATCCGCGCCCAACGCCGACGTGTTGTCGAACGATTCGCCTGTGAGTTCAAGCGATGTGTCCGCGGGAACGGAGTTCCACTCCTTGCACGCCACCTCACACGCCTTGCAGCCGATGCACAGGCTCGTATCGGTGAAGAAACCCTTGCGCGGGACTCCGATCGACGGCATTCCCAGTTTCGTGACGCTCATTTGGTGGCTCCTTGAACTCCGGTGTGCTCGTCAATGCCGGCCCGCAGGCGGTAAGCCTCAACAAGGGACAGCAGTGCCGGCCCGCGAGGGCGCCTGCCGGGGCGTATGTCGACGGTCAGCGCCTTGACCTCCTGGATGTGCACATTCGGATCCATGGCGATTGATGAGAGTTCGTTCATGGCATCCCCTCGTGACAGTCCGTTGGGCCCCCAGTGGTAGGGCATTCCAATCTGGTGGACGGTGCGTCCGTGCACCGTGAGCGGCTTCATCCGGTTCGTTACCAGTACGCGCGCCTCGATGGCGCCCCGGGCCGAGACGAGTGTTGCCCAGCCCTTGTGGTCCAATCCGCGCACGTCGGCCAACTCCGGCGAGACCTCGCAGAAGGGCTCCGGTTGGAGTTCCGCCAGGTAGGGCAGCCAGCGGGTCATTGTTCCCGCTGTGAAGTGCTCGGTCAGGCGGTAAGTCGTCAAGACGTAGGGGAAAACGTCGGCGCCGCGGTCCCGGCCGCTGGGGTGGTAGCGGTTTCCCTCGCGGGACATCAGCTTCCGCACCGGATTTCTTTGCTGGCTGTACAGCATGTTGTCGAAGGGCGACTCCTGAGGTTCGTAGTGAACCGGCATAGGTCCGTCCACCAGCCCCGCTGGACTATAGAGCCAGCCCTTCCCGTCTGCCTGCATGATGAAAGGATCGACGCCGGAAATCGCCTCCGTGCCCATGGCATCCTCATCGGGGCGGTAGGACGGCGGTTTCGTCGGCTCGAAGTCCGGCACGTCGTCGCCGGTCCACTGTCCGGCATCCTCGTCCCACCAGATGAGCTTCTTACGCTCACTCCACGGCCGGCCCTCAGGGTCGGCGGAGGCCCGGTTGTAAAGCTCCCGGCGGTTGGCGGGCCACGCCCATCCCCACTCCCTGCTCGAGATGCTCTGCTCTGTGTGAGGCTTGCGGCGCGCGGCCTGGTTGACACCGTCGGCCCGGCACCCGCAGTAGATCCAGCAACCGCACGACGTCGATCCGTCGTCTTTCAACTCGGTGTAGGCCGAGAGCGGAGTTCCGTCGGCCTTGGTCCCGTTGATCTCGGCAAGAACGGCGTCCGAGTCAGGCTCCGCGTGGGTTCCGATCGTCGGGTAGTTCCACGTCAGATCCAAGACCGGCTGGTCGGCCGGATCATCCGAAGCCGCGAGACTCGCACGCACGCGGTTGCCCAGGTGCCACATGAACCACAAGTCACTGCGCCGGTCCGCTTCCGGCTCCACTGCCTGTTCGCGCCACTGCAACAGCCGGTTGGTGTTGGTGAAGCTACCGGCTTTTTCCGTATGGGCGGCAGCGGGGAAGAAAAAGACCTCGGTGGCGATGTCTTCGGTCCGCATCTGTCCAGTAGCGATCTCCGGACCGTCTTTCCACCAGGTGGCACTTTCGATGAGGGAGAAATCGCGCACCACGAGCCAGTCGAGCTTGGACATGCCTTCGCGTTGTAAATGTGCGTTGGCCGAGCCGACGGCGGGATTCTCGCCCATGAGGAAATAACCCTTGCAGATTCCGTCCAGCTGGGCGGCAACCGTGTCATAGGTGCTGTGACTCCCCGTGATGCGGGGCAGATAGTCGAAGCAGAAGTCGTTCTCGGTAGTCGCGGCATCCCCCCACCAGGCCTTGAGCAAGCTGACGGTGTAGGCGCGCATGTTGGCCCAGAAGCCGCGCTCCGCGGAGTCGGCCTCGATGTATCCGTCCAAGTCCATGTGTTGCTCGGCGTGCGGCATCGGCAGGTACCCGGGCAGCAGGTCGAAAAGCGTCGGGATGTCGCTGGAGCCCTGGATGCTCGCGTGGCCCCGCAGCGCCATGATCCCGCCCCCGGGCCGGCCGATGTTCCCGAGCAGCAACTGCAGGACCGAGGCGGCACGGATGTATTGCACGCCCGTGGTGTGTTGGGTCCAGCCGACGGCGTATGCGAAAGCGGTGGTGCGATCGCGCCCGGAATTGGCCGTGATTGTTTCGGCCACCTCGCCGAACAGATCCTGTGGCACGCCGCAGATCTGTTCGACCATCTCTGGTGTGTACCGGGCGTAATGCCGGCGGAGCGTCTGGAACACGCACCGCGGGTCCTGCAGCGTTTCGTCCCTCCGCCAGTGTCCACGCAGCGAGGGGCCGCCGGAACCGTGGGAGTGCGCGTGCCCGGACTCCCCCAGAGGGCTTCCCCCCTCTTGGGATTGCGATTCCCTCTCACCGGACGAAGCCGCAACGTTGGCGCCCTCGTACTGCCAGCTCTCGGGGTCGTAAGACGGCCCCGAGGGGTTGAGCCCGGAGAACAGGCCATCGAGCTCTTCGGTGTCCTGGAAATCGTCCCGCAGGATCGTGGCCGCGTTCGTGTAGTTGACAACATACTCGCGGAAGTACGCCTCGTGGGTGAGGACCCAGTTGATCAAACCGCCAAGGAACGCGATATCGGTGCCGGCGCGGATCGGCACGAAGGTATCGGCCAGGGCACTCGTCCGGGAGAAGCGAGGGTCCACGTGGATGATTTTCGCACCGCGTTCCTTGGCTTCCATCACCCACTGGAAGCCCACAGGATGGGCTTCGGCGAAGTTGGAGCCCTGGATGACGATGCAGTCCGCCCGTTGAAGGTCCTGCAGGTAGGTCGTCGACCCGCCGCGCCCGAAGCTCGTGCCGAGGCCGGCGACGGTGGAGCTGTGGCATACCCTCGCCTGGTTTTCGACTTGGACTATTCCCAGCGACGTGAACAACTTCTTGATGAGGTAGTTCTCTTCGTTGTCCAGCGTTGCACCGCCCAGGCTCGCGATTCCGAGGGTGCGGCGGGTACGCACGCCGTCGCTTTCCCACTCCCACGTCCGGCGCCGTGTATCGACAACCCGCTGAGCGACCATGTCCATCGCCGTATCAAGATCCAGCCGTTCCCAGCCGGTACCGTGGGGACGGCGGTAGAGCACGTGCTTCTCACGTGATTGGCCGGTGGTCAGCTGAAGCGACGCAGACCCTTTGGGGCACAAGCGGCCGCGGCTGATGGGCGAGTCCGGGTTGCCCTCGATCTGGATGACCTTCCCGTCTTTGACGTAGACGTTTTGTGCACAGCCAACGGCGCAATACGGGCAAACCGAGGGAACAACCCGGTCCGCAGTTGCAATCCGGGCGGTGAGTCTTTCGGTCGCCGGCGACTTGGCAGCGTGATGGCGACCGGTGGGATCGTGTTCGAGGAGCTGACGCAGAACGGGCCATTGCAACGGATTCGCCATCGGGCACCTCCAGGTCGTCGGGCTGCTGCCGCATGACCTCGGTCACACGGGTGTCACGAGGACGATAGTAGCCCGGTCATCTTCGGGTGGGAACCCACCGGCTTGATCAGAAGCACCTAGGGCTTGTTCACCAAAGCGCGGGCCATCACAACCCGCTGCTTCTGTCCTCCGGTACCGATTGAACCCGGTAGCGATGGACAGCGGCACGACGCCTGGCTACCGGCCAGTACAGGACGATGGGCGCGGCGGGATAGACTCGATTCAAGCCCAACAACCACCATTTGAGGAGCCCCATGCGCGCCACCATCATCCACGGTCCCGGCGACATCCGTGTTGAAGACCGTAACTACCCCACGGTCCAGCTGCCCACCGACGTCGTCGTCAAAGTCACTGCCTCCTGCGTCTGCGGATCGGACCTGTGGCCGTACCGCGGCGTCAAGCCCACCCACCAGCCTTCGGCCATTGGACACGAATTCATCGGCACGGTGGAAAGCATCGGCGACGACGTCACCACCCTGGCGGTAGGCGACTTCGTCATCGCTCCCTTCCTCGTCAGTTGTGGAGCGTGCCCGCAGTGCTTGGGCGGCGTCACGGTTGCCTGCGACCATTTGGCGGGTTGGGGCGGCAAAGACGACAGCGGGCACGCGATCGACGGCGGCCAGGGCCAGGGGGTGCGCGTACCGCTCGCCGAATCCACCCTCGTCAAGGTCCCCGGCGTCACGGAACCAGACGACGCGCTCCGCGCGAGCTTGCTGACGCTCTCCGACGTGATGGCCACCGGCCACCACGCAGCCCTTGCGGCGAAGGTCGGCCCCGGCAGGACCGTCGTCGTGGTCGGCGACGGCGCGGTGGGACTCTGCGGCGTGCTCGCAGCGAAGCGGCTCGGAGCCGAACGAATCATCGCGATGTCCCGGCACGCCGACCGCCAGGCGATTGCCCTCGAGTTCGGGGCCACGGACATCGTCTCCGAGCGCGGCGAGGAAGGCGTAGCCAAGGTCCGCGAGTTGCTCGGAGGCGTCCTGGCCGACTCGGTGCTGGAGTGCGTCGGAACCAAGGAATCCATGGAACAGGCATTGCACAGTGTCCGCCCGGGCGGTGCCCTCGGCTTCGTTGGTGTCCCGACGGGCGGAGCCGAAGCCCCACTGCGCTACCTGTTCGACACGAACATCTCGATCGCCGGCGGCATGGCCCCGGCCCGCACGTACATCCCCGAACTGCTCGCGGACGTGCTTGACGGCAAGATCAATCCGGGCCGCGTCTTCGACACCGTGATGCCGCTCGAGGAAGCCCCCGAGGCCTACCGCGCCATGGACGAACGGCGCTCCATCAAGGTCCTCCTCACGCCCTGAGGTCGCGGCCTGAACCCGCGGCTTCTTGGTGCCGGCGGACTGTGGCGTGCGCGCGGGAACGGCGAGAGAATCCATATAGGAAGCCTCGCCTGAACCCAAAGGAGTGAACACGATGATCACTGGTGCCGAGGCGCGCCCGGTGGTTAGGCAGGATGGGTATTTGCCCATCGAGGATCATGGGCTCGTTGGCGACGGGTCCACGTGCGCCTTGGTGGGGCGGGACGGCGCAATCACCTGGCTTTGCCTGCCGGAATTCGACAGTCCCCCGTTCCTGGCCGGTATCCTTGACGCCGAGTCGGGCGGCCGTTTCGAAATAGCCCCTCTCCCGCAGCTGCGGGGATACCGGGGCTCGGCCCCGGTGAGGTGGGGAAACGGCGCCCGGCACCAACTCCAGCACGATGTGTACGGAGAAATCGTCGACATCGCCTACCAATGGTCGGGCAGCGGAAAGCGGGTCGTGAGCGGCTCTGGGCCGCATTGGCCCCGATCGTGGAAATGGCCATCAGGAGTTGGCGGGTTCCGGACTCCGGGCCTTGGGAAATCAGGGACCAGAGCAGACCCTTCACCTACTCGGCAGCACTGTGCTACGTCGCGATCGACCGCGCCATCCAGATCGCGCGCAGGGACGGGCTTCCCTACCCCAAGAGGCGGTGGGAGGCCACGGCCCGGCGAATCCGGCAGGCTGCCTTGACGCAATCCTGGGACCCCCGGCGTCGCACCTTTACCGAGAATCTGGGCGGCAGCGGCGGCCTGGACGCGTCCCTGTTGACCCTTCCCGTCCGCAACGTCATCGAATTCGACGATCCGCGGATGGTGTCCACCACAAAAGCGATAGCGGCAGAGCTCGACGCCGGAAACGGACTTTTGTTCCGCTACTTGCCAGAGGTTTCTCCCGACGGTTTGCCCGGAAGCGAAGGGGCATTCCTCCTCTGCAGCTTCTGGCTGGTGGACAACCTGGCCGGTCAAGGGCGGGTGGATGAAGCCCATGAACTCTACGAATCCCTCTGCAGACGCGCGAATCCGCTGGGCCTGCTGCCTGAGCAGATCCACCCGGACACCGGCGAGTTCCTCGGGAACTTCCCGCAGGCGTTCAGCCATGTGGGCGTGCTGGCCAGCGGCCTGCGTCTGCTGAAAGCGGAGCGGCGGGCCGCCAACGGGGACCCCACCGCGCGGAATCAGAGTTAGCAGCGAGGCAGAACACGATGCGTGCATGGTGGGTCCGGGAACCAGGTCCGATTGAGTCACAGCCGCTGGTTTGGGGCGAGCGGCCCGATCCGCGCCCGGGGCGGCGGGAACTCCTCGTCAGTGTCCGAGCCTGTGGTGTCTGCCGCACGGATCTGCATCTGGCCGAAGGCGACCTTGCCCCGCGGAGGCCGAACGTCGTACCGGGCCACGAAGCGGTGGGAATAGTCAGCGAAACCGGCGAAGGGTGTATGAGGTTCCGGCGCGGTGACAGGGTAGGAGTCGCATGGCTCGGGGGAACCTGCGGAAGCTGCGCCTTTTGCCTGCGTGGCGACGAGAACCTCTGCCTCTCCCCTGTCTTCACCGGATGGGACAGGGACGGCGGATATGCCGAACAACTCACGGTGTCCGAAGATTTCGCCTATGCCATCCCGCCCCGGTTTTCGGACGAGCAAGCGGCCCCTCTATTGTGTTCAGGCATCATCGGGTACCGGGCACTCAAACGGGCCGAGCTTCCGCCAGGTGGCCGCCTGGGGATCTATGGTTTCGGAGGCTCTGCCCATCTCACGGCGCAGATGGCGCGCCACCAAGGGGCGCAGGTCTACGTGATGACCCGTTCGGAGTCCGCCCGTGAGCTGGCACGTGACCTGGGAGCGGTGTTTGTGGGCGACGCGTACAACTCCCCGCCGGACCCACTCGACTCGGCGATACTTTTTGCTCCCGTGGGTGACCTTGTTCCTGTGGCACTCAAAGCTCTGGACCGGGGCGGGACCCTCGCTATTGCAGGGATCCACCTCAGCGACATACCGCCCTTGAACTACTCAGCCGATCTCTTCTATGAGCGGCAGCTCCGCAGTGTCACCGCCAATACCCGGGCAGACGGCGGAGAGTTCTGGTCCCTCGCCGCGGACATCCCGCTGGCCCCCACCACGACGGCGTATCCACTGGCTGAAGCCGGCACGGCGTTGCGGGACCTGGCCAACGACCGGATAACCGGCGCTGCCGTCCTCATGGTCTGAGCCGCAGCTCCCTGGTCCGGCGGCGGTTTTGACGGCAGCATTCGCGGCGCCCGCCGTCGGGATACCTGGGCAGAGCAGCAAGCGGCCGGCGGATCCGATGACGGCCCGCCGGCCGATGTTCCCGCTGTTCGGAGTTTCAGCACTTCAGCGTTTCAGCACCTGAGCGTTTCACCACGTCAGTGCGAAGGGCTGACCATGTGATGCCGGTGTTCCTCGGTGCTGGGTTTGATCGCCATCGCGGTGACGACGAGCGCCACCAGACCGGTGATCCAGGACGTCCAGGCGACGCCGGTTTGCATGGCATAGGAACCGAACCACGGAGACAGGAACAACAGGGCGCCAAAGGCTGCCTGGATCCACTCCATGACCGGGGTTCCGGGCATGGCCAGATTGATGACGCCGCTGATGACCAGCAATGCGCCGAACACGAGCATCAAGGCAGTCGAGCCGCCGGCCGCCTTGGTCCAGATGACCGATAGAACAGCGTAGAGCCCGGCAACTACCGTGACCCAATCCTGCCATCGCGTCCATTTCTTCATTGAACCCACCTCTGTGATGTGGACTGCATCCCGGGGTATCGGGCAGGTACTCCGGTATTGATGTAACAAAATCCGAGCCCGGCTGCTTCCCGGCATCCCGTCGTCGAATCCTGCCCCGCACGAAGCCTTGCTAAGCGCAGACTTCCGGTCTACAACGTAGTCATAGAGCAACATCGACGAACATGCCCGGCGTCGCCGCCATGTCCGTCCGGAGAGGACCCCGTGATATCGAGTCGCTGGTCATAAAGTCGCAGTCAGCCGAGTGCTGGCTCTTCGACGTCCGTTGGTGAGAACCGCCGTGGCCTCCGGCGTGGACCTGCGTCCGGCGCCAACGCCCAGGTTCCGGCCCGACCCCGCCAGGTCGCCTGCTGTCGAAACCAATGGAAGGAAAGAAATGTTAAACATGAAGGTCCCGGCACGAGGCGCCGGAACCGCCTTCATCGCAACCCTCGCTATCACGGCACTCGCCGCATGCTCGAGCACGAGCACATCGTCCACGTCGAGCGCCACGAGCTCCGGAGGAGCGGTGCCGCAGATCTCTGCGGATGCGTTCACAGCCGATTTCTCGGCGATGAAACAACTCACGTCCCTCGCATCCCAAGGCAAAGGGATGGTCGGGGTGCTGCTGCCGGACACCACCACCTCCGCGCGATACGTCACCTTCGATGCCCCCTACCTGAAGAAGGCATTCGAAGCCGCGGGACTCGACTCTTCCAAGTTCAAAATCGACAACGCGCAAGGCAGCGCAAGCACCATGCAGACGCAAGCCGAGGCTGACATCACGGCAGGGGCATCCGTGCTGCTGGTCGACGCCCTCGACTCCGGTTCTGGCGCAGCCATCGAGGCGGCCGCCAGCGCGCGCGGCGTCAAGGTGATCGACTATGACCGGCTCGTCAAGGGCGGGGCCAAAGACCGCACCTACGTGAGCTTCGACAACGTCAAGGTTGGCCAGCTGATCGGACAAGGCGAAGTCACGTGCATCGCGGACTGGAAAGTCACCAAACCAAACATCCTGGTCATGGATGGCGATCCGACCGACAACAACGCGAAACTGTTCGCCGAAGGCTATAACGGCGTGCTCAAGCCGCACTTCGACAATGGCGAGTACGTCAACGTAGGAGAGCCGGCAGGCACGTGGACGCCGTCGGTGGCACAGACCACGTTCGCCCAGCAATACACCGCCCACCCGAACATCAACGCGGTGGTCACGCCGAACGACGACAACGCCAACGCTGTGATCGCCTACCTGCAGAGCAAGCAGATCCCCGCCAAGACCTTCCCGACGACGGGACAGGATGCGTCGTTGTCCGGCCTGCAGAACATCCTGAAGGGCTACCAGTGCGGAACGGTGTACAAGCCGATCTACTTTGAGGCCCAGGCGGCCGCCGCAGCAGCCCTTTACCTGCGGGCGGGCGTGACCGTTCCATCGACCCTCGTGAACGGCAAGACCACAGACGACACCGCGAAGTCCGACGTCGCATCGGTCCTGCTGACCCCGCTGTGGGTGACCACGAAGAACATGGCGGACACGGTGGTCAAGGACGGTGCCGTGGCGACTTCTTCGCTGTGCATCTCGCAAGTGAAGGACGCGTGCACGGCGGCAGGTATCCAGTAGTTCGACGATGAGCGAGTTGGCAGCGACGGGCCCCGCCGACGTCGGGCCCCTGCTTCGGCTGGAGGGCATCGACAAGAATTTCGGGCCGGTGCAGGCACTGGTCGACATCACCCTCGAGGTGCCGACCGGCAAGGTGACCGCCCTTGCCGGTGACAACGGCGCGGGCAAATCGGTCTTGATCAAATGCGTGGCCGGCATTCACGCTCCCGACGACGGGCAGCTGTTTTGGGAAAACCAACCCGTCCGGTTGAACTCGCCGCACGAAGCCGCAGCGCTCGGCATCGAGACCGTGTACCAGGACCTTGCACTGTGCGACAACCTCGACATCGTGCAGAATCTGTTCCTCGGCCGCGAACGCCTTCGCCATCTTCTCCTTGATGAAGAGAGCATGGAGATCGCGGCCCGGGAGACGCTCGCGAGCCTGGCCGTGACCACCGTGCGGTCGATCCGGCAACCCGTCGCGTCCCTGTCCGGCGGGCAACGCCAGTCCGTCGCCATCGCGAAGTCGGTGCTGTGGAACTCGAAGCTCGTCATCATGGACGAGCCCACCGCGGCACTCGGCGTCGCCCAGACAGAGGTTGTCCTTCACCTGATCCGCCAGCTCGCCGATCGCGGCGTCGCCGTCATGGTCGTCTCGCACAATATGAACGACGTGTTCGAAGTCGCGGACCGCATCGCCGTGCTCAGGCTCGGGCAGCTTGTGGCCATCCGGCCTGTCGCGGAGATGGACCGGCAGATCGTGGTCGACCTGATGACCACGGGGTTCTCCGATCGGGCACGGCCGGAACTCGCGCCTCCATCGCCGTCGAACCGTCAGCTGACCGCAGCCAAGGGGCCCCTCCCCTCCGCGGCGGCGGTGCTCCAGGACGAGCCGACCACGGCTGCAGCCAAGCGGAAGGCCGCATTGGCGTTGAACCCGGACATCACCGCGACCTCGCTGCCCGATTACTTCCGCGCGGCGTTCGCTCGGGTCCGGGGCGGCGAGAGCGGAGTGCTGCCGGTTCTCGCGGGCCTGTTGCTGATCTCCGTGCTGTTCCAATCCCTGAACCCGAATTTCCTGACTCCCGGCAACATGGTGAACCTGCTCATCCAGGGTTCGGTTTTCATGCTCTTGGCGATGGGCCAGGTTTTCGTGCTCCTGCTCGGCGAAATCGACCTGTCCATCGGGTATGTCGGCGGGGTGGGCGGCGTCATCATGGCCGAACTCGTCCAGGAGTCCACCGGCTGGCCCTGGTGGGCGGCGATCGCCGTAGGCTTGCTGAGCTGCGCCGGGATCGGACTGCTCCATGGGACGATCATCACCCGGCTTGGCCTGCCGTCGTTCGTCGTGACCCTCGGCGGCCAACTCGGCTGGCTTGGGGTGATGCTCATCATCCTAGGCAGCGGCGGCGTGGTGCCTATCAATGACACCGTCATCAACAACATCGCGAGCGGCAACCTCAGCCCGGTCACCAGCTGGATCCTCATGCTCGTCGTCGTCGGGGCGTTCAGCGCGTGGACATGGCTGCGGGACGCCCGCCGGCGCAATACCGGGCTCGTCGCGCCGCCTGCCAGCGTGAGCGCCTTGAAGATCGCAGCGGCGCTCGCCGCGGGCGTGGCCATCGTGTGGCTCTGCAACACAGACCGGGGCACCCTCGTGGAAATCAGCGGCGTGCCGTGGGTGCTCCTCGTGGTGCTCGGGGTCCTCGCCGCCTGGACGCTGTTGCTCGGGCGTACGCGGTTCGGCCGCTACGTCTACGCCATTGGCGGCAACGCCGAGGCCGCGCGGCGGGGAGGCGTGAACCTTGCGCGCATCCGCACGCTCGCCTTCATGCTCGCTTCCTTTACGGCGGGAATCGGCGGAATCGTCTACGCCTCGCGGCTCCGCTCCGTCTCGACATCGTACGACGGCGGCACGCTGGTGCTTTACGCCGTGGCGGCCGCAGTGATCGGCGGGACCAGCCTGTTCGGCGGGCGTGGCAAAGTGCTGCACGGGGTCCTGGGCGGGCTGGTGATCGCCACGATCGATAACGGCATGGGCTTGCAGGGCTACAGCGCACCGGCCAAGTACGTCGTCACCGCGCTGGTCCTCGTCGCGGCAGTGACGATCGACGCCGTCGCGCGCCGCGGGCGCTCCCGGACGTAACCGCCAAACCGGCTTGTGCCCGGCAACACTGGACGTGGATGGTCAGCAGGCTTAATGTTCAAGAGTGGCAGGCTTCCTGGAGGGACCATCGGCCATCGCTGCGGCCTGTTCACGCAAGTCCAACGGAGGAGGAAAGATGCGAAAGGTTGAAGAAGCCATTGACGTGGATGTCCCCGTCCGTGCCGCTTACAACCAGTGGACGCAGTTTGAGTCGTTTCCCCGATTCATGTCCGGTGTGGAATCCGTAACCCAGTTGAGCGACACGACCAACCATTGGGTCACCAGGATAGGGGGCGTGGAACGGGAGTTCGACACGGAAATCGTCGACCAGGAACCCGACGACCGGATTGCTTGGCGCAGCATTGACGGTAAATCGCACGCCGGCATCATCAGGTTTTCGCCGCTGGACGCCAACCACACCCACGTCAAGGTCCATTTCGAGTGGGCGCCCGAAACCTTCATGGAGAAGGCCGGAGCCGCGCTCCAAGTAGACGAGATGCAGGTGAAGGCGGACCTGAAGAAGTTCAAGGAATTCATCGAGGCGCGTGGAGCCGAAACCGGAGGGTGGCGCGGCCAGGTGGAGGATCAAGGCCCCGCAGGCACGCAACCGTGACGCCCTCCGAGTCAACAATGACCGACCTGGGACCAGTGCTCGTGGTCGGCGGTACCGGGATGCTCGGCAGCCAGGTGGTGTCCCGGCTGCTGGCGGGAGGTAAACAAGTCCGCGCCTTGGTGCGGCCCGGTTCGGATGCGGGCCGCCTCGAAGAGCTGGGGGCCACGATCGTACGTGGCGACATGATGGACCCGGAATCGCTTGCGCACGCCATGGACGGCGTCGACGCGGTGATCACCTCGGCGGCCGGATACACCCACCATCGGGAGGGCGACAGCCCTCTCACCGACACGGTGGGCAACATCAACCTCGTCGATGCGGCCAGCCGCGCCGGTACCCGCCGATTTGTCCTCACCAGCATCCTCACCTGCGATCAGACTCCGGATGTCCCGCACTTCTGGCACAAGAAGCTGACCGAGGACCGTCTGGAAGAACTCGGGGTCCCGTTCGTAGCCTTGCGTCCAGGCGCTTTCCTTGAGCAGATCACCCGCTTCGGCGACCCTTTCAGCGAGGGGCGGCTCATGTGGTTCGGGTCGTCCACCGTCCCCCTGACATACGTTCTTGCCAGTGACCTCGCCGGATACCTTGCAGCCGCAGTCGACGCAGGCGGCGTCGAGGGCCAACGCATCGACATCGGCTGGGACCGGCCGGTAACCATGCAGGACATCGCCGATATCTCCGGTCAGATGCTCGGCCGCCAGATCGAGCTCGTCCTGAACCCGGTCAGCCAGATGGGGCCGGACTTCGGGGCGATGATGGAGTGGTTCCAGACCGGCCGCTATGTCGCCGACACGTCACGCCAACGCGAGGTCTTCGGCCCACCGCCGACCGCGGAGGACGCCGTCGCACGCCTGCTTACCAGCCTCGGGCACAAGCTCCACTAAGCCAGCTCGACGGCGGCCGCACGGGCAGCGTGTTGACCCGCGTTAGCCCACGGCGGGCAGCGCATCCGGGATGCGTGGCTTGGCGTTGCCGGCGAACGTGAATTTCGCGTCGTCGCCTTCGCCGTCTACGTCGACCACCACAATGTCACCCGGGTGCAGTTCGCCGAAGAGGATCTTCTCGGAGAGCTGGTCCTCGATCTCGCGCTGGATGGTGCGGCGGAGCGGCCGCGCACCCATGGCCGGGTTGTAGCCGCGGGTCGCCAGGAGGACCTTGGCGGCGTCCGTGAGCTCGATGCCCATGTCCTTGTCGGCCAAATGCTGCTCCAGCCGACGGATCATGAGGTCAACAATCTCGATGATCTCGTCCTGCGTCAGCTGCGGGAAGACAATCACGTCGTCAACCCGGTTGAGGAACTCGGGACGGAATTGCTGCTTGAGCTCCTCGGTGACCCGTGCCCGCATCCGGTTGTAGCCGGTGGTGGTGTCCGTGCCGGACTGGAAGCCCGTCGCGACGCTCTTGGAGATGTCGCGGGTGCCCAGGTTGGTGGTCATGATGATCACCGTGTTCTTGAAGTCCACCACCCGGCCGTGGCTATCCGTCAGGCGGCCGTCCTCGAGGATCTGCAGCAGCGAGTTGAACAAGTCGGAGTGCGCCTTCTCCACTTCGTCGAACAGGACCACGGAGAACGGACGACGGCGGACCTTCTCGGTCAGCTGCCCGCCCTCGTCGTAGCCGACGTAGCCCGGAGGGGCACCGAAGAGACGCGACACGGAATGCTTCTCCGAGTACTCGGACATGTCCAGCGTGATGAGGGCCTCTTCGTCAGCGAAGAGGAACTCGGCCAGGGCCTTGGCGAGCTCGGTCTTGCCGACGCCGGTGGGGCCGGCGAAGATGAACGAGCCACCCGGACGCCTGGGATCCTTCAGGCCCGCACGGGTGCGGCGAATGGCACGCGACACCGAGTTGATCGCCTCATTCTGCCCGATAACGCGCTTGTGGAGTTCCTCCTCCATCTTGAGGAGACGGCTGGATTCTTCCTCGGTGAGCTTGAAGACCGGGATGCCGGTGGAGTTCGCGAGAACTTCGGCGATCAGCTCCTCGTCTACCTCGGAGTGGCCTTCCGCGCCGCCGGACTTCCATCTCAGTTCCTTTTCCCTGCGTTCGGCGACGAGCTTTTGCTCCTTCATCCGCAGCGACGCGGCACCCTCGAAGTCCTGGGCGTCGATGGCCGATTCCTTCTCCATCTTCACCTCGGCGATGCGTGCGTCCATCGCTTTCAGCTCCGGCGGACGGGTCATCCGGCGGATGCGCAGCCGGGCGCCGGCTTCGTCGATCAGGTCGATGGCCTTGTCCGGCAGGAAGCGGTCCGAAACGTAACGCTCCGAGAGGCTCGCCGCGGCCGCCAGGGCGCCGTCGGTGATGGTCACCCGGTGGTGCGCCTCGTAACGGTCACGCAGGCCCTTGAGAATCTCGACCGTGTCGGCCACTGACGGTTCCTGGACCTGGATCGGCTGGAAGCGGCGCTCCAGTGCCGCGTCCTTCTCGATGTGCTTGCGGTACTCGTCCAAAGTGGTGGCACCAATGGTCTGGAGTTCACCACGTGCCAGCAACGGCTTGAGGATGGACGCGGCATCGATCGCACCCTCGGCAGCGCCGGCACCCACGAGCGTGTGGATCTCGTCGATGAAGAGGATGATGTCGCCACGGGTGCGGATTTCCTTGAGGACCTTCTTCAGGCGCTCTTCGAAATCACCACGGTAACGGGAACCAGCCACCACGGACCCCAAATCGAGCGTGTAAAGCTGCTTGTCCTTCAGGCTCTCGGGCACGTTGCCCCGGACGATCGCCTGGGCAAGGCCCTCGACGACGGCGGTCTTGCCGACGCCGGGCTCACCGATCAGCACGGGGTTGTTCTTGGTCCGGCGGGAGAGGACCTGCATGACGCGTTCCATCTCCAGCTCGCGGCCGATCACCGGATCGAGCTTGTTCTCCCGAGCGGCCTGGGTCAGGTTGCGGCCGAACTGGTCCAGCACCACCGAACCGGCCGGGGCCACCTCGGCCTGGCTCGGTCCTGCGACCATTCCGCTGGGGTCCTTACTCTCATAGCCGGAAAGCAAATGGATGACCTGCTGACGGACGCGGCCGAGATCGGCGCCAAGCTTGACGAGGACCTGCGCGGCAACGCCTTCACCCTCACGGATGAGGCCGAGCAGGATGTGCTCGGTGCCGATGTAGTTGTGGCCGAGCTGCAGGGCTTCCCGGAGTGCGAGTTCAAGCACCTTCTTGGCGCGCGGGGTGAACGGGATGTGGCCCGAAGGGGCCTGCCGGCCCTGGCCGATGATCTCCTGCACCTGCTCGCGGACGCCATCGAGCGAAATGCTCATGGACTCCAACGCCTTGGCGGCAACCCCCTCACCCTCCTGGATCAGCCCCAAAAGGATGTGCTCGGTACCGATGTAGTTGTGGTTGAGCATGCGTGCCTCTTCTTGGGCAAGCACAACAACGCGACGGGCACGGTCCGTAAATCTCTCAAACATTTCGCCACACTCCTGGCAGCCGCCTACCTTGATGCTACGTCGCGGAAGGCCTTCTTGGGGGATCGCCGGAGACAGAATTTTAGATACCGGGCCGGTTGTCTGCACGGCTCTTCTGCACAGACGGTCCAGACCGTGAAGAATGAAAACAACCACCAAGTAGAGGGAATTACCATGAGCACCTTGAAGCAACGCCTGCATGCCGACGTCGTCGTCCACATGAAGGACCGCAACAAAACTGCGCTCACGACGGTCCGCAACGTCCTGGGCGAAATCGAGACGCGTGAGAAGTCCGGCAAGACACCCATCGAGTTGGACGACACCCAGGTGACCGCGCTGCTGCAAAAGGAAGCCGCCAAGCGCCGGGACACGGCCCGCATTTACACGGAGGCCGGAGAGGCCGAACGCGCCGCGGCGGAAATCGCCGAGGCCGAAGTCATCGAGGCCTACTTGCCTACAATGCTGACATCCGGCGAAGTCGAGGACATCGTCGACGAGGCAATCGCCGCGTTGAAGGCCGGTGGCACTGAACTCTCGGTCAGGCAGATGGGGGCCGTGATGAAGCCCGTCACGGCAAAGGTCGCCGGCCGCTTCGACGGCAAGGCCGTCAGCGAAATCGTCCGAAACCGACTCGCATAATTTCACTGGCACGCAGGGAGGAGCAGCCATGGTGGCCATCATCCTGGGATGGAATCCACGGCTTGGGAACGACTGGAACTACGAGGCTGTAATCGAGCAGGTCGCCGAAACAGGGCAATTCCTGGAGCGGTGGAACATCGGGCGGCACCGGAAGATCCAGCCTGGGAACCAGGCATGGCTTCTCCTGCAAGGCGAGGGCCAGCACGGACGCGGGCTGATCGGACACGGTGTGGTGATGTCCGAAAGCTACGAGGCGCCACAACGCACCGAGCCGAAGAGCAGTGCGCGGTACGTCAGCGTGTCCTTCGATGCCGTGCTCCCCCTGGGCAGCCAAATACCATCCAGTGTCCTCACCAGTGAAGTGCCGGATGTGGCCTGGAATACCTTCCGCGGTTCTGGGCGGTCACTTCCGGCAGAGTCAGAACCCGGACTTCAGCGCTTGTGGCGAGAGCACGGGCCGGCAGCCTCGGAACCGTGCCGGATCGTCCCCGGAACCTACCCGGAGGAAGCCGTCAGCCGGATCGATACGAACCGCTACGAACGGGACCCTGAAGCGCGTCGCGTCTGCTTGGCTTTCCACGGAACGTCCTGTGCCGCGTGCTCTTTCTCCTTCGAAGTAAGCTACGGCGATATCGGCAAAGACTACATCCACGTCCACCACGTGGTTCCCGTTTCACAGCTTGGCGGCAATTACCGGCTGGATCCCATAGCGGACCTCGTGCCGCTGTGTGCCAATTGCCACGCCATGGCGCACCGGGGCGTGGGCAATCCCCGCACTGTGGCGGAGTTGCGGCGGGCGATCGCCGCCGCCGGACACTTGCCGGGCCAAATTTTAGACGACAGGGCCTTGACCGCACAGGACGACGCGCACAGGATCCTCGAGCAGCATTGAACGTCGTTCCGCCCCGAGCACTAGCCAGCCAGGGTTCTTCACCGTATTTTGGTTAACTACACCGTGTGGCGAGCACCATGCACTGTGAGTCAGATGATCCATTTGCCGGCTGAAAGACCGGGGCGCAACGTCGCGCCCCGGTCCCGGCGAAACCTACCGGGCGTCACGCGCCGCCCGCTGTTCGGGAGGATACGCATGACCGGGATGTTTGAACTCTTCATCGACGAGGACACGAGCTTCAGATTCAGGCTCAAGGCTCCGGACGGAACGGTGGTAGCCGTCTCCAAGTCCTTTCCGGACAAGCGGGCCGCAGTGTGCGGCATCAGTGACGTACGCGAATATGCAGGAATGGGCCTGATCACCGATCTATGCCCCGAAGTCCCACTTCGCGGACCATCAACCACGCCACCGGTTCCCGTCGTACGGCAACCCAGTCCGGCCCTCCTGCCGCCTAAGCCACTGATGCCGCCTCTTCCCGTTCCCCCACGGCACCATAAACCACTCCCCCAAAGAGACCGGAGCGGCCATCCTTGGCACACTCCCGCCTTGGTCGACGCATCCCGCGCAGACTTGGTTGAGGCGTAGACCCTTCCGCTGAAGGGGCATCCGGCCCCGGCAGGCCTTGTCCCGGCCCCGCACCGCCGGGTGTAATGGACCCACGACGGCGACTCCCGGCGTCGTGCGTCGAAGGAGCCGCCATGTTCACCAGCCCGTACGCTGATGTAGAGATCCCCGAAGTCACCATTTATGAGTACCTGTTCGGTGGTCTGGGCGACGAGGACCTTGACCGGATTGCACTTGTGGACGGCACGTCCGGCGCGGAAATGAGCTACCGGCAACTCGTCAGCCGAATCGATGCCACCGCCGGCTGGCTCGCAAGCCACGGGGCGGGCCCCGGGACCACCGTGGGCCTTTTCTGCCCCAACGTGCCGGCGTTCGCCGTCGTCTTCCACGGTGTCCTCCGTGCGGGCGCCGCCGTCACCACGGTCAACGCGCTGTATACCGCCGATGAGGTAGGCAGCCAGCTCAGCGACGCGGGCGCCTCCTGGCTCTTCACCGTCTCGCCGTTCCTTGAGCGTGCGCACGCCGCGGCGGTGGCTGCCGGCATTCCGGCGGAACGGCTCGTGGTGCTCGACGGCGGCGACCTCACCACTGCCGCGGGGCATCCCTCGCTCGCGGACGTGCTGGAAGCCGGCCTTCCCGCGCCGACGCTCAGCGTCGATCCGCACGCCGCCGCCGTCGTGCCCTACTCGTCCGGCACGAGCGGCACGCCGAAAGGCGTCCTGTTGAGCCAGTACAACCTCGTGGCGAACGTCGCCCAGTCGAGCGCCTTCTTCCGGGTGACTCCCGACGACGTGCTGCTTGCCGTCCTGCCTTTCTTCCATATCTACGGGCTAACGGTGCTGCTTAATCTCGCCCTCGGCGAGCGGGCCAGGCTCGTCACGATGCCGAAGTTCGACCTCGCCGAGTTTCTCCGCATCGCACAGGACCACCGCTGTACCTACCTCTTCATCGCGCCGCCCATCGCCGTCGCACTGGCGAAGCATCCGCTGGTAGACCAATACGATCTTTCCTCCGTCCGCGCGGTGCTTTCGGGAGCGGCGCCCCTCGACGGTGAGCTGGGGCACGCCGTCGCGAAGAGGCTCCGCTGCACGATGCTCCAGGGTTACGGGATGACCGAGCTGAGCCCTGTATCCCATGCCATTCCGCGTGACGGCGCCGAGCGCGTCCCCCTCGACTCGGTGGGCTACACCGTGCCGAACACGGAGTGCAAGCTCCTCGATCCCGCCACTGACGAGGAGATCGACGTCCCGGCCGAGGGACCGAGCGCCCCGGGACAGCTCCTCGTCCGCGGCCCGCAGGTCATGCTCGGCTACCTGAACCGGCCCGACGCGACCGCTGCGACGATCGACCCGGATGGATTCCTCCGCACGGGCGACATCGCGACCGTCACGGCTGACGGCATCGTGACGATCGTCGACCGGCTCAAGGAGCTGATCAAGTACAAGGGCTACCAGATCGCGCCCGCTGAGCTCGAAGCCCTCCTGCTCACCCACCCGCGTATCGCGGACGCCGCGGTCATCGGCATCCACGCGGACGACGGCGAAGAGGTACCGAAGGCGTTCGTCGTCAGGCAGGCGGGAGCCGAGCTCGGGGACGGGGACGTCATGGAGTTCGTCGCCGGCCACGTGGCGCCGTTCAAGCGCGTGCGATCGGTCGAGTTCGTCGAGGTGATTCCGAAGTCGGCGTCGGGGAAGATCCTTCGGCGGGAGCTGCGCGCGAAGGGCTAGGAGGTTAACGCTCTATGCGGTCGGCGGCACGCGCAGGCTTCCATACCTCTCCATTCGGTGCCATCGCAGGTGCACGCCCGCCAAGGCCGTGACTACCGACTGGATGACGACGAGGTACATGAGCTGCCGATAGACGAACTGCTGAAGCGGAAGGGTCCACAGTGGGCGAAGCGACTCATTGTCGAGCCGGAACGCATAGGCCGCCATGAGGAATTGAACCAGGAGGAAGACAAGCCAGAGCGCCGCGATCCGGACCGGATCAAGGAAGATCAGGCCGTAGATGGCAAAGACATCCACTACCGGTGCGAACAACGGCAGCAGGACCTGCAGGACGAGCAGGTAGCCAAGCCCGCGTCGGCCGAGCTTGCCGGCCGCGCCGCCCTGCAGAACCGCGCCACGGTGCTTCCACATCGCCTGAAGCGTGCCATAGCACCATCGGTACCGCTGTTTCCACAGCGCCCCGAGGCTTGCGGGTGCTTCGGTCCAGGCCCTGGCATCGTCTTGGTACACGACGCGCCAGCCATCGCGGCACAGCGACATGGTCAGGTCCGTGTCCTCGGCAAGCGTGTCCTCACTGACTCCGCCCACCCGGAAGAGTGCATCGCGGCGGAAGGCGCCAATCGCCCCGGGGACGGTCGGCATGCACTCGGCGATGTCGAACAGCCTGCGGTCCAGGTTGAAGCCGACAACGTATTCGATGTGCTGCCAGGCGCCGAGGATCCCTCCGCGGTTGGCGACTTTGGTATTACCGGAAATTGCGCCCACCCGCGGGTCGGCGAAAGGCTGAATGAGGGCGTGGACCGTTTCCGGTTCGAAGACGGTGTCGCCGTCAACCATGACCACAAGTTCGTGGCTGGCGGCGGCAAGCCCGGCATTCAAGGCGGACGGCTTGCCGCCGTTCTCTTTCCGGATCAGTGTGACGCCCGGCAGGCCGAGCCTTTCCACGATGTCCGCGGTATCGTCGGTCGACCCGTCGTCAACCACGATGATCTCCACCGGATGGCTCGAGGCGAAGATCGATCGGACCGCGGCTTCGATGCCGGCCGCCTCGTTGTACGCGGGGACGATGACGCTGACCGGCTCGATAACCTCAGGCCGGACCGGCACGTCCACCCGGCGCCGACTGCGGCCGGCCGCTACCGAGCGTCGCGCCGCTCTCCGGTGGCGCGCTGCGAACACCACCACGAGGACGGCCCGGACCACCGTCACCACTCCGGCCGCAACGAGCGCCCACGAGATGGCGGTGATGAAGAAGTCGCTGAGCCGGATTCCCCATATCAACGCGGATCCGCTGGCCTGCTCCCCCGCGGACGCATCGCGCATGCTCGCGATTCCGACGGCGTCTCCCGCCGTCGTGACACGGAACCCTTGATCCGCGAACTTCGTGAGGACGGAGTCGAGGGCGGCGACCGTTTGTTCCCTGTCTCCACCGCCGTCGTGCATGAGGAGCACCTGGCCCCGCGGGCCTGAGGGCGTGAGGTTCTTCTCGATCGTCGCGACGCCGGGCCGCTGCCAGTCCTCGCTGTCCTGGGTAGTGAGGACCGTGAGGTAGCCCTGATTGGCAGCCGCGCGCATTGCCGTCCAGGTGCCGTCCCTGACGGCGTCGTTCTCGGAGCTGTACGGCGGCCGCAGGAGCGTTGCCGCGCGGCCCGTGATTCCGGCGATGACCTGCTGGTCGCCCTGCACCTCAAGCTGCTGGCGCCATGCCGGGGCGCTTCCCAGGTCCGCATGAGTCAACGTGTGCACGCCGATCTCGTTACCGTCCGCCAGGATGCGGCGCACAAGGTCTGGATTGTCGATGGCGGCCGAACCGACCACGAAAAACGTGGCATGGACATGGTGCTTGCGGAGAACGTCGAGAATCCGGGGCGTCCAGACCGGGTCCGGACCGTCGTCAAAGGTCAAGGCGAGGGTGCGGTCCGGTGGACTGACCGTACGGACGGTCCCGCCACGGGAATCGACCACCGGGCCACCGTGCGAGACCGCGTCCGGGACAGACCCGGCAGACCCGCCGGCAGCGACGGAGTCATCGCCGATCCCGGCCAAGTGATGCATGTACCCCTGCACGACGAGGGCAGCAGCCAGCGCGAACAGGACAGCCACAAGGATGAACCAGTGTGCCTTGACGCTGACTGGAGCATTGCGCTTGCTTAGGCGGCGCGCACTCACGGGTGCGTAGGCGTGGACGGTCGCGTGGCCTGGCCCGGAGCCGTCCCGCTCTTGCCCGGGCTCGTCGTCGACGTGACGGGCGCGGGAGTGGGAATCGGGGCGAAACCGGCAGCCTGCTGCGAGGTCGCACCGGTAGGCGCTGGTGCCACGGGCACGGGCACGGACGACGGCGAAGTCACCAGAGCCTCAAGCGTCGTCGGCGCCAAAGGGGCAGGCAACCGAGCACCCCCGGTTGGGAGCCCGGCTCCGGTAGAAGGCAGTGCTGGTGGGGATGACGGAAGATCCCGGGCCACTGGGGCAACCGGATCAGGCGCCGGGGGCTTCGCTGCGGTCGGTAGGGGTAGGTATGGCGCGGCAACGTTAGGGCCTCCCATGAACGCAACGAGAAGGAGGAGCACGTACCCTGCCACGAGCCCGAGGGCTCCGAGCCCAATAAGCTTGAGCCTGCGCAGGCGCCGGCCTGATGCGTCGACGAAGACGGGCCCACGCGGCGCGGACCCCGATTGATCGGGCGTTTCATTTAAAGCTGCCATCGGGCACCAACCTTAGAGGATTCGCATTGTCTACCCCAAAAAACGTCATGTGCGAAGTCGTTCCGCTGTCAGTGCATTCAAAGGAGCCTCCTAGCGCTTCGCCAGCGTGCGAAGGAGTTTCAGGGCCACGGAGATCGAAGCGAGGTCCACCTGCCCGGGTTTGGTGACCTCCACGAAGGTGTCCTTGATCCTTCCCAGTTGTTCTTGGCGTCCGCTCTCCCACTCCACAATGCGGTCCACGGCGGAGGCGCCGGAGTCGCCGCTTGTCCGGGTGGTCCGCATCACGGAAACGGTGATGTCGACGACGGCGGAATAGGCGTCGTCGCGCAAGGCCGCACGAGCCAAGGCTTCCCACCGGCTCTGCCTTGGCAGGTCAGTGATGCGCAGCAACAGCGTTCCCACGCCGATCCAATGAATGACCGTGTGGTACATGTCGGCGATCGTGGTGAGTGGCTCCTCCACCTGCTCCGCTACCAGCGAGATGTCCAGGAGGGAGAAGCTCTCCAACAAATCGGAGGCCCGCCGCCCGAGATCACCCGGCATCCCGGCGTCGTTCCAATGCGTTAACCGCTGCTCGGCGCGGTCAAGGTCCGAGCCGCGGAGAAATTCGGTGGTCCGGGTCCGCAGCAGGTCCAGGGTCGGCCCGACCCTCCGCAAGGCTTCGTCGATGGTTTGGTCCCGGTGATCGTGTGTCACGTACCACCGGGTTGCGCGGTCGAGGAGCCTGCGCAGTGGAAGGGCAACCGCGGCTCTGTGTTCGCCGGGAAACCCGGGAGGCAGGCTGGCGACCCTGTCCACGAAGCGCTGCAGCTCATAAGCCTCGCGAACAACCACGAAGGCCCTCGCCACGGCCGCGGCGGCGGCCGTGGTTTCCTCGATGGCGCGGAAAGCGAAGGTGATCCCCCCAAGGTTGATCATGTCGTTGGCCACCACCGTGCAGATGATCTGCCGACGCAGGGGGTGGGAGTCCAGCTCAGCATCAAAGCGCTCGGACAATTGGCGTGGAAAGTAGCCACGAAGGACCCGCTTGAACCAAGGATCATCGGCGAGGTCGCTCGCGGTGAGCTCCCTGGCCAGCTCGATCTTCGCGTACGCTGCCAGCACCGACAGCTCCGGCGAGGTCAACCCGGTGCCGGCCCTCAGCCTGTCCTGGAGTTGTTCCGTGCTCGGCAGGGCCTCGAGGCCGCGGTCCAGGTCCGCTGCGTTTTCCAGCCAGTCCATGATCCGTTCAAAGCCGGGATTCAACTCGAGCGCCAGGTGCCGGTCGTTGAAGAGGAGGACGTTCTGGTCAACGTTGTTTGCCAGGACCAGGCGGCTTACCTCGTCGGTCAGGGAATGCAGGAAGCCTGCCCGTTCGTCGGGGCCAATCTTCCGGGCAGCAATCATCCGGTCAACGAAGATCTTGATGTTGACCTCATGGTCCGAGCAGTCCACACCGGCCGAATTGTCGATCGCATCGGTGTTGAGGAGTACGCCGGCGAGGGCTGCCTCTATCCGGCCGCGCTGCGTGAAGCCCAGGTTCCCGCCTTCCGCCACGATCCGGGCCCTCAGCTCGTTGCCATTGACCCTGATGGCGTCGTTGGCCTTGTCTCCGACGTCTGTCTGGCTTTCCGTGGAGGCTTTCACGTAGGTTCCGATGCCGCCGTTGTAGAGCAGGTCCACGGGTGCCCGGAGAATCGCCTGCATCAGTGCGTGGGGCGGCAGCGAGGACGTCCCCGGCTCCAGGCCGAGGGCAGTCCGGACCTGCTCGGTGATCCCGATGGCCTTGGACCGGCGGGAGTGGACGCCCCCGCCTGCGCTGATCAGCGAAGGATCGTAGTCGGCCCAGGACGAACGCGGAAGACGGAAGAGACGCTTGCGTTCTTCGAAGGAAGCTGCCGCATCGGGGTCCGGGTCAAGGAAGATGTCCCGATGGTCGAAGGCCGCCACCAGCCGGATGTGCGGCGAAAGCAGCATCGCGTTACCGAACACGTCGCCGCTCATGTCGCCGATGCCGCCCACGGTGAAGTCCTCGGTCTGTGTATCCATGCCGAGCTCGCTGAAATGGTGCTTCGCGGATTCCCACGCCCCACGGGCCGTGATGCCCATCTGCTTGTGGTCGTATCCCACGGACCCCCCGGATGCGAACGCGTCGCCGAGCCAAAAACCGTATTCCTGGGCGACCGAATTGGCTGCGTCCGAAAATGACGCTGTTCCCTTGTCCGCTGCGACCACCAAGTAGTAATCATCGCCGTCATGGCGTACCACGCCGGCCGGTGGCACCACCGACTCTCCCCGGTCTGTGGTGAGCAGATTGTCCGTGAGGTCCAGCAGGCCCTTGACGAAGATCCGGTAGCAATCCAGGCCTTCAGTGAGCCAGGCTTCGCGGTCCGCGCCGGGGTCCGGCAACCGTTTGGGATAAAAGCCTCCTTTTGCCCCTGTGGGCACAATGACGGAGTTCTTCACGTTTTGTGCCTTGACCAGTCCCAGTACCTCTGTCCGGAAATCCTCGCTTCGGTCAGACCACCGCAAACCCCCGCGTGCCAAGGTCCCGAATCGCAAGTGAACGCCTTCCACCCGCGGCGAGTACACCCAGATCTCGAACTTTGGACGCGGAAACGGCGCACCGGCGATCGCAGCCGGATTGAGTTTGAAGCTCAAGTGGGCCTTGTCCAGGAAGTAGTTGGTCCGCGTTGTGGCTTCCACAAGGTTCATGAATGTGCGCAGCAGACGGTCTGCGTCGAGGACCGGGACGTCATCGATCGCGGCCAACAATTCCTTCTTAGCGTCTGCGGTGTCCCTGTCGCGGTCGGCTTCGTCCAGCCCGGGATCGAACTTCGCGTGGAACAGCGCCAGGAGGGCACGGGTCGCCCGGACGTTGGCGACGAGCGTCTCGGCGATGAATCCGTACGAGTTGGTGGTCCCCAACTGCTGGAGGTACTTCGCGTAGCCTCTCAGGATGACGGCCTGCCGCCACGCAAGCCGTTCCCGGATGACGAGGGCGTCGATCCGGTCGGATTCGATGTCCCCCCGCATGGCGGCCGCGAAGGCATCCGCGAGCAGTCCGCTGGTTTCCTCAGGGTCAACGCCGCCGGGATACTTCACGCCGAGGTCGTAGAGAAACAGCTCCCGGCCACTCCGCCGAAGCTCGAATGGCCGCTGGTCCAGCACTTCAAGCCCGAAGTTGTGCAGGAAGGGCAGGATCTGCGTGAGGCTCCTGGGCCGTGTCAGGTAAAGGCGGATCCGGGCGTCCTCGACGAGCGTGGTGGGCGCGTCTTTCCTGACATATACGGTGAGCAACGGATCCCCGTACGGCCTGCCGCCTGCGCCGTCCAGGTCGAATGTCTCGAAATTGATGATGTCCCCGACGGCGGCCTCCGCCTCGTGGACCGCGCGATAACCAGGCGGAAAGGCGTCCGGCCAAAGCCCGGCGAGCCTTGCGGATTCCGCCGCCGGGAAGCGGGCGCGGATTGCGTCCTCGAGCGCGTCCGACCATGAACGCGTGGCAGCTATGAGTCGCCGCTCCAGTCGGGAGGCGTCGACGACGTCGGTGCCGGCCGCCCGGGCGTCCCGCGCGGCCGCGCCCACATGGATCCGGAAGAACACCCGGGCCATGGTTGACCCGGTCAGTCGGACCTCGAAGTCGACAGAGTCCGCCTCGAACGACCGCTTGAGTTCTTCTTGCATCAATAGTCGGACCGCCGTGCTGTAGCGGCGGCGCGGGAAGAGGACGAGGGCGGACACGAACCGTCCATGGCTGTCCGGACGAAGGAATACGCGGATCCGCTGCAGCACCTCGGCATGAAGGATTTCGTCCGCGAGGCCCGCGAGCCCAGCCGCCTCGATGTGGAACAGCTCGTCCCTCGGAAAGGTCTCCAGGACAGCCGTCAAGTCCCTGGCCTGGTGCGACCGGGGCGGAAACCCCAGGTTCACGCTGACTGCCTGGACTTTCTCGCGGATGACCGGAATCCGCAGGACCGACTGGTGCGCGGCGCCGGACGTGAACAACCCCAAGAAGCGCCGTTCGGAGGTGGCCTGGCCGGCGGTATCGAACATCGGCACGCGCACTTCGTCCAGATAGGACCGCCTCAGGACTGTGGACCGCACGTCCGAGGTGGAAAGGGCGAGTGCTTGGGACCCGCGGATGTTGGGTAAGCCGGGCCCGTCGCCTCCGCCGAGGTCCCTTTGCGGCCGCCTCAACAGACCCAGCCCGGAGCCTTGCCGTTCGGAGAGACTTTCCTGGCCGCCCGCCGTCGTGCGTTCTTCTTCGGCGTAACCAAGGAACAGGAAGTTTCCGTCGTCGAGCCAAAGAAGCAGCTCACTGAGCTGTTCCGGGGGCGGCACCACGTCGCGCGGGAATCCGTCCACGGAGGCTGCCGCTTCCGCGACCTTGCCGCGGATGGCGGCCGCGTCTTCGGCGGCAACCCGAACATCATCCAGCACTCGTTGCAGGTTTTCCGTCAGTTCACTGACGGCCGCCGCGTCCGGCAGCCTGCCGATCTCCGCAGCAATCCAGACCTCTGTTTCCCCGGCGTCCGGTGGGGCTTCGCCTTCCACGGACGTTCCAAGCCGGACTTCCAGGAGCTCGTGGCTCACCGGGTCGCGAAGCACCCGAAAGCTACGATGGACAAGCAGGGTGATCGGCGTCTCGCCGCGGGTGAGCTCCGCCGTGACGGAGTGGACAAGATACGGGATGTCCTCCGCCACCACGGCAACGACGCTCGCATCCAATTCGGTCAGGATCCCGACGGCGGCCTGCCCGGGCGGGCGCGGGGACGACACTTTCAGATGGTGCGCAGCCCGCGCGCGGAGCGTCCCGGAACCGTAGCTCCGCAGATCCTCCGGGGGCACCTGGGCAAAGTATTCGGCCAGGAAATCTTCGCTGGGCTCAAAGGAATCCACTGAATCCGACTGCTCCGCCGGGACCGATTTACGTGCCATGTCACCGCGCCTCCACTGCGGGTACCACTCGCAAAACTGCGGTTGACGATCCAGCCCCCGCGCCTTCATTCATCATGGCGGGCGGCGGGAACCCCGTCCAGTAGTGGAATGAGGCAACAATGCATGACGTGGGGGCGGGGCGCCGGGGCCGCGCCCCGCGGGGGGGGGGGGGCCCCCCGAGGGTGCAGGAGCGGGCGATGATTTTTTTGGCGGGCACGGTAAGTTAGGGCCGGCCCCAGCCGGGCGTTGCAAGCAGCCTGAGCCG
>NZ_MTPV01000046.1:0-33775 GCF_002009585.1 Arthrobacter sp. SRS-W-1-2016
AAGGCGGCGAGGGTGCGCGGCATTTCGGTGACCAGCGCCTTCGCGAGTCCGAGGAGCCGGGATCCTTTGGCGGGGGATTCCCGCCGGGCCAAAGCCACCTGGGCTGCGACGCCGCGTCCGCGTTCGTCGGCCGGGACACCGGCCGCGGCGTCGGTGCTGCGCTGGGCGGCGTCGAACGCGATGGCGATCCTCGCCTGCGCGGCCGCGGCCGCGGACTTCAAGTCTTCAAGGGCACGCAACTGGTTGATCAGGTCAGTACTGTCGGCGCCTGGCCGAAGCGATCTCACGGAGTCGATCAGATCCCGCATCCGGACGCCCGGCACGGCAGCATCGGGGACCGCGCAGCCCGCTGGCGCGCCCGATCCGATCAGCTGCGTTCCCCGAGTCCCCTCCATAACCAAAGCATTCCAGAGGCCTACGACATTTTTAGGCCGAAAAGACCCGTCCAAGCGAAAGAACCGAAAAAATTTTGAAAATTTTTGGGAAGGGCAAAGAAAGTGCCACCGACGTTAGCTGCATCCCTTCTTGATCTTCCGGAGCGCAGGATAACGCCGTCAAATGGGGCGAAAGAACGTCGATGAGGCAACCCATGGCTGCGAACTCCTGGGCCATCGGGCCCAAGCCGTCCGTTCAGGCCTTCCCGGTACCTCACCCCATCGGTCCCCTCAGGCAAGGGGAGCCATACGGTCTCGGTCGCTGCCTTTGCGCCTGGCCACGGCTCCAGCACCCCGGCCCGCCAGTGGGTGACCAAGCTCGGATGACGTCGATATTCGTCCATGTGCCGAGCCCACGACGGCGGGGTGCCGCTTCCCATGGAAGCCGCACCCCGCCGTCGGGATCGCTAAGCCGCGCCAGTCAGCGGCGGAGAGAAACTACGCCGAAACCAGATTGTGCCAGTCGGCGACGAGGGGCAGGTTGTGCGCCTCGGAGACTGAGCGGTGCGTGACCTTGCCTGCCGCGATGTTGAGGCCGGCTGCCAGGGCGGGGTCGCGGTCGAATGCGGCCTTGACGCCCAGGTTGGCCAGCGACACTGCGTAGCGCAGGGTGACGTTGGTCAGGGCGTAGGTGGAGGTGTTCGGAACGGCGCCCGGCATGTTGGCGACGCAGTAGAAGATCGTGTTGTGGACCTTGTACGTGGGTTCCTGGTGCGTGGTGGGGTGCGTGTCCTCGAAGCAGCCACCCTGGTCCACGGCAATGTCCACGAGCACGGAGCCGGCCTTCATGCGGGAGACCAGCTCGTTGGTGACCAGCTTGGGGGCCTTGGCGCCCGGGATCAGCACGGAACCGATCACGAGGTCTGCGTCGATGACTGACTTCTCGATCTCGTAGGCGTTGGAGGCGACGGTCTTCAGGCGGCCCTGGTAGAGGGCATCCAGTTCGCGGAGGCGGTTGATGTTGATGTCGAGGATGGTGACCTCGGCGCCCAAGCCAAGAGCCATCGCGGCAGCATTGGTACCGGCAACACCGGCGCCGAGGACAACGACCTTGGCCGGACGGACACCCGGGACGCCACCCAGCAGCACGCCCTTGCCACCGGCTGGAGCCATCAGGGAGGAAGCGCCGACGACGACCGACAGGCGGCCTGCGACCTCGGACATGGGTGCCAACAGGGGCAGCGTGCGGCCTTCCTGGACGGTTTCGTAGGCGATGGCGGTGACGCCCGAGTTGATGAGCTCCTGGGTCAGTTCAGGCTCAGCGGCCAAGTGCAGGTAGGTGAAGAGGATCAGGCCCTTGCGGAAGCGGTGGTATTCGGCCTTGATGGGTTCCTTGACCTTCATGACCATGTCGGCGCGGGCCCAGACGTCGTCGGCTTCGGCCACGATCTCCGCGCCGGCAACCGCGTATTCCTCGTCCGTGATACCGGAGCCCAGGCCTGCGCCCCGTTCCACCAGGACGGTGTGGCCGTGGGTGCGGAATTCGTGAACGCCCGCGGCCGTGATGGCAACGCGGAATTCGTTGTTCTTGATCTCTTTGGGGACACCGATGATCATTTTGGGCTCCATCTTCGAAAGGCTTCAACGGCCTTTTTCGCTGCGGGGGACTGTGATTCCAGAATAAATCCGCTGTGAGCCAGGCGACAGCAAAGGCGATGACCACCGTCGTGAACTTCCTTGTATTTCCGGGGTTTTTGCCTCCTGCAACTCGACATTTGTCGAAGCTGAGAGCGTCAGGTGTCGCCTGATGTTCGTCGGGTGATTCGGGATCCGACACGAGCTCTGGGCCGCCAGTTGAAACGTATGTTTCATGAATGATTCTTCTTGTGACATTTGTGTCATTTCGGTGAAACGTGGCTTTCCTATCGTGGACGAGCAACCGCGCACCTCCGTCCAACGATTGGCCAGCACCATGAAGACGCAGACCTCTTCGACTGTTGTTCCTGCATCCAGGAAGCCCCTGTACAAATCCTTGTTCGTCCAGATATTCGCCGCCGTGGTTGCAGGTGTGCTGATCAGCCACTTCTGGCCCAGTATCGGTTCCGGACTGCGTCCTCTTGGCGACGGCTTCATCCAGCTCATCAAGATGATCATCGCTCCACTGATCTTCCTGGTCATCGTCACCGGAATCGCAGCGGTGGGGGATGTCAAGGCCGTGGGCCGTGTCGGAGCCAAGGCACTCATCTACTTCACCGGGGCCACACTGTTCGCCCTGGCATTCGGCCTGGTGGTGGGCAACCTCGTCCAGCCAGGGGCAGGGCTCAACATCGATCCGAATTCGCTGAGCCAGGACGCCCTGAACGCCAAGACCGGCACCGCCCCGCCCAAGGACGTGGGCCAGTTCCTGCTCGGTGTCATCCCCACCAGCGTCGTGGGTGCCTTCGCGAACAACAACCTGCTGCAGGTCCTGTGCTTCTCCGTCTTCTTCGGTTCGGCCGTTGTTGTGATCGGCAAGGAACGGTGCGGGCCTATGCTCACGTTCCTGGAAACCGTCCTGGACGTGTTCTTCAAGATCATGGCCTGGGTCATGCGGGTGGCACCCATCGGCGCGTTCGGTGCCATGGCGTTCATCATTGGCCAGTACGGACTGGATTCATTGGGCACATATGCAGTACTCATCGCGGCGTGTTACGGCGCCGCCGTCGTCTTCATCGCTTTGCTCTTCCTCGTGGCGTGGGGCATCGCCCGAGTGCCGCTCTGGCAGTTTTTGAAGTACACCCGTGAAGAGTTCCTGCTGGCCCTCGGTACGGCGTCCACGGAATCTGTCATGCCGCGCATCATGGCCAAGCTCTCCAACGCAGGTTGCTCGCGCAGCACCACCGGCCTGGTTATTCCGACCGGCTACTCCTTCAACCTCGACGGTGCCGCAATCTATCTGTCGATCTCCCTGCTTTTCCTCGCCCAGGCTTTCGGGCACCATCTCGATCTCGGGCAGCAACTTGTGGCACTGGGGATCCTCATGCTTACATCCAAGGGCATGGCCGGCGTTCCCGGTTCAGCCTTCCTCGCTTTGTCGGCCACGGCTGGTGCCTTGGGGATATTTCCCGTCGCGGGCGTCGCGCTTCTCCTGGGTGCGGACCGGCTGATGGACTCCATGCGGGTGGTAGTGAACCTGCTCGGCAACTGCGTGGCCACCTTTGTCGTCGCGAAGTGGGAAGGCGAGTTCGATCGGGACGCCATGCTTCGTGCATTCCGGGGGGGAGACGCCCTCCCCGAAAAAGCCGGCGAGGCTCCCATGCCGGCCCACGCCGGATAGATGGCCCACGCTGGATAGACAAATCCAGCCACTCGTGGGCGTCCAGCAAAGTAGTCTTGCTCCATGCAACAAGACGTGGAGAAAATCGTCGAGGATGTCGCACTCAAGTTGGGCCGCGGCCTCTCCCTGGAGGACCTCGACGGCGTGTTGCTCGCCTACAGCTCCAACCAGTCCCACGCCGACAGGGTGCGCGTGAACTTCCTCCTGAGCAAGCGTGTCCCGGTGGACGTCAGTGCCTGGCAGCTCTCGCACGGCATCGCTACCGCAGTGCGTCCCGTCGTCGTGCCCGCCAATGAGGACCTCGGGATGGTGGGGCGCGTCTGCGTCCCGCTGCTGGTGCGCGGATTCCGCGTCGGGTACCTGTGGGTCCAGCAGGATCTTGACGAGCAGACCGCGACGGCGATACTCGCCGAATTGCCGGGCGTCCGGGACGAGTTGGACCTCCTCGCCGGGTTGCTGCTCGATTCCAACACGGCCGAGTCGGAGTTCCGGCGTCGACGTGAGCAGGAATTCCTCGCCGCATGCCAGGGCGAGTCCAACGCGGTGGCCGCCGTGGCGGGATGGAAGGAAATCCAGGGCAGGGGACCGTGGCAGCTGGTCACCGTCCTCGACGCGGCGGACAGTGGAGGCGTCTCGGATCCAATCGCGGCGACCCTGACGCACCGTTCCGCCGCGCTGCAGGCTACTATCGGGGTCGATTCAGTGCTATTCAGCGCCGGCACCGAGACCCACTCGGTCCTGTTGTTCCGCGAAACCGGCGGGCGGGCAGAACACGCCCAGGTCCTGGTCCACTATCAGCTGGAACTCGCCAAGCGCGCCGGCCGGAAAGTGGACCGCGTCATTCTGGGCATCAGCGAACCGTTTTCAGTCATCCGCCAGCTGGGCAGGGCCTACCGGCAGTCGAAGCTCGCGGCCCAGGCTGCCGCCGTCGACCCTCCGCTGGGCGAGCTGGTGGACAGCAGTTCGGCCGGTATCTACCAAATGTTCGAACGGCTTCAGGCGCCCGGTGGCTGGGACGATTCGGGCTCGGCACATTTCCAAGAGGTCGAGGATGCCGATCGAAACGGAGAGCTCCTGCCCGTGCTCGAACTGCTCTACGACAGCGACGGCTCTGTGCAGGACGTGGCCGCGAAGCTCCACTTGCACCGCAGCAGCGTCTACAACCGGCTGGCGAGGGTCCGCCAGCTCATCGGCGCCGATCCGCTGAATGGTGCCACCCGGCTAGAACTCCACGCAGCGCTCAAAGCGCGCCGTTGGGCGGGCCGTCCGCGGATTTGACGCCGCTAGACCCGAAGCCGCGCTGGCCTACTTGTTGAACTGCTTCGACTGAATGCTGCAGCGCCAGCGGTCCGGGCGGTACTGAAGCATCTGCGTCCGGTTGCTTTGGCAGCATCGTCCATGCCACTCGACGGCAGGTGTTCGATGCTGTCCCATCCTCATTGCAGGACCCCGCTTGCAGCATCCAAAATCGACCCAAGATCAACGCCTGATTGGGTGGGTTGCGGCGTGGGAGTAGGACTGGGGCTGGCCGGGGTCCGTGGCCTCCAAGAACCTGTTGGCGCGGGGGACGGCGTGTCAGTCTGCGTTGGAGTCGGGGCGGGAGTGGTCGGCCCACTGGGAGCCGGGCTGGGCGCAGGGTCAGGCTGGGCCGGAACGGAAGGAACGGGCACCGGCGCGAGGCTCGGGGGCAATGCTGACGGGATCGCGGACGGGACCTGGACCGAAATCGATGGTCCCGGGACGCCCGACGGTTGGGCTGGGGCGGGTCCTTGCGGCGAATGTTGGGCAGGGTTCGTGGTGGCCTGCCCGGCCTTGGCGCTCGGGGTAGATGCCGAAGGTGATGCCGCGGCGCTGGGGGAAGCGCTCGCCGTCGTGGAAGGGGCGCCGGACGGCGCGGAACCCTGGCTGTCCGTACTGGCAGCGTCCTGCGCGCGGGATTCCTGGCCGAAGAAGGGCAGCTCAAGGGCTTGGCCCAGGGACCCGGCGGTCAACAAGATGCCTACGGCGCCTGCAACCACTGCCATGCGGTTGCTCATCGTCCGGATGCTGGCAGCTTTCTTGAGGACGGCGTGCGGTTCGTGGCTGAATGACGAGCCGGTAAACGAGGCCGGGCCGACGCCGGCGCGGGGTGCCGCCGGGAGTGCCGTTGTAGCTGCGTTCTCGGTTTTGGCTGGCTCGACAGTCGAGGCGGCTGCTGTTGCGGCAGCCGCGGTCGCTGCAGCCATCGTCGCAGGAGCTACCGTCGGAATCGCCGTGGTGGCTGGTTCTGGCGTGGGTGGTTCTGCGGTCGCTGCAGCCATCGTCGCAGGAGCCACAGTCGGAATCGCCGTGGTTTCGTTGGCTTGGGCAGCGCGCTCGCGTTCGGCCGCGCGGGCGGCCGCACGCGTGGTGGGCACCGCCGTCGTCGGGGTTGCCGCGGGGGTGGGCTCCGGCGTCGAACTCAAAGGTTCAGAAGCGGGTGCCGCAACGAACGGTCCGCCGTCTTTGGCCCGACGACGTCCGGTTGGCTTGGTGCTCTCGCTCGGCACTTGGGCACGGCGAGGCTGATCCATGGTTGGGGACATGGTGATTGCCTCTCAACGCCTTCGAGGTTAGCTGTCGGGTTCGGACGAGGCCGTCCGGCCGCGCTTGGCGGCTTCACCCCAAGGGCCTGTGGAGAAATAGGCCCGGAGACTCTGGGTCCCCCGTCTCTGCCGCGGGTCTGGCGGATTCCGGGTTGCGGCAGAGCTCGGCGTCAACTCGGAAGCGGCCCGGTGGGGACTGGGTCGCCCCTCGACCGTACAACAGCCGGCATGCAAAGTCACATTTGGATAACGGGCTGGGTGACCGGTTTTTCTCGGCTCCGCCCGGCGATGAGTCCCGCGACGTGTTCGGCGTCGCACCCGACCCCGCCCACGAAGAACAGCCCCGTTCCGCGGCGCCCGGCAGGTGAACGGCCGGCCGTCCTCGTCCGCGGGAAGGCGGCCCTCGCCTGGCTTTCTACTTGTTGCTTTCCTCTTCTGCCGCGGCGGTCTTCTTCTGGGTTTCCAGCCACGCCATGATGTCCGCGAGCCTGATGCGGCGATGCGTGCCGCGGTATTCGACCGGGATTTCGCCACGGTCGGTCATGTTCCGCAGGTAGGTGTGCGATATTCCCGCGAGCTCAGCCGCCCGCGACGTCGTGAGCATTTCCTCGACGCTGCTGACGGTCACCGCTTCGCCCCGGCCGAGCCTGCCAAGGAGGTCGACGACGGCGTCCCTCGCCTCGTCCGGAAGGCGGTGGACCGTGCCGTCGACGAAGACGGTGATGTCGTTGCTGTCTTGGAGGGAGCGCGCCAGGTTCCGGGCGTCGTCCGCGGTCAAGCCAGGCGTCACGCGGGGAGCTATCAATGCCATGGCAGAAGCCTAGCCGCGCTCGGGGCCGTGCGGTTACGCCGCCGTGTTAGATTCACGCCTATGGTCAACTACCCCGCCAATCCGGATCCCGGCCCGGCCGTGTCCGCGGCAATCGAGCTGCTGGTACGGCAGGGCTACGACGCGACGTCCGTGGACGACCTCGCCGAAGCCGCCGGTATTAGCCGGAGCACGTTTTTCCGCAAGTTCGGTTCCAAAGAGGACATCGTTTTCGCCGATCACGACCGTATTCTCGCGCGGGTCCAGGAGTTCTTATCGGGAACGACGGCGGATCCGTTCCGTGCTGTCGTGGACGCGGCCCTCCTTGTCTTCAACCACCACGTGGGTAGCCGGGAAACTTCCCTGGCGCGTTACGAACTCCTGCATCGAGTGCCGGCCCTCCGTGACCGCGAACTGGTGATGACGCATCGCTATCAGCGGGCTTTTCGGAATCATCTTCTTTCCGCGTTGCCCGAAGGCGAAAGCCGGGAGGCTACGGCTGTGGCCTTTGCTGCTTCGGTGGTCGCGGTGCACAACAGCGTCCTGCGCCAATGGCTGTGGGCGGTTTCTGCCGGCGAACGCGCGGCGGGTGCGGAGCGCGTCGGGAGCCTGGAGCGCGAGGCGCGGGAAGCTGAGGCCCCGGGGTTGGCCGCCCGGCTCGGGCGCGAATTGGGTGCCCTGGCCGATACCTTTGCTCGTGCTTCAGCCGCCGAGACTGGTGGAGTGCGGGTCGGTGCGCCGCCCGCGGAAAGCGGGCGCCCCGCCGTCGTGGTCGCTGTCCTGGATCCGGCAGCGGGCACGGAAGAAATCCTTCAAGCGGTCCGGGATGCCCTGGCTTAATTCTTCCCTCCCTGACATCGAGTTCCTTGACATGAAACTGAGTGTCAGTGCATGCTGGGAGTCGCAGATCGCAGTCCAAAGCGAGGATTCCCCATGACGACGATGTCCGACAGCACTTCCGAGGAACTGGATGCTGTGTTCCCGGCTGGCACCATGGAGCCCGGATATGTCCTGAACGAATCCTTGGACCCGGATCCTGCCTCCGTTTTCAAAGACATTGGCGGCGAAGACCGCGCTTACTGGAACCGTGCGCGGACTTTTGTGCAGGACGAAGTGCTCCCGGTCATCGCGGGGTACTGGGAGCGCGCTGAGTATCCGCTGCACCTGGTGAAGCGTCTCGGTGAGCTTGACCTCCTGCGCGACGGAATCGACGTCGACGGGTTCCCGGCCATGAGCAAAACCGCCGCCGGACTCGTCACGATGGAACTGAGCCGCGGGGACGGCTCCATCGGCACGGTGGTCGCGGTCCAGGGCGGATTGGCACTGCGGTCCGTGGCCGAATGCGGTTCCCCCGAGCAGCAGGCCCGTTGGCTTCCCGCGCTTTCCCGGGCCGAGGAATACGGCGCTTTCGCCCTGACCGAGCCGGCCCACGGCTCCGACTCTGTGGGGCTCGAGGCGACTGCAACGGCCGTCGAGGGCGGCTATGTGCTCAACGGTGAAAAGAAATGGATCGGCAACGGCTCGATCGGAGGCCTGACCGTCGTCTGGGCCCGTGGTGATGATGGGCAAGTTCACGGATACCTTGTCCCGCAGGATTCTCCCGGATATTCCGCCACGACCATCGAAGGCAAGCTCTCGCTCCGGGCCATCTGGCAGGCACACATCCGCCTCGAGAATGTCTTCATCCCGACCGAAAACGTGCTCCCGGGCGCCCGGAGTTTCAAGGACACGGCCCGGGTGCTCCTGGCGACCCGGCTCGGAGTGGCTTGGTCCGCCGTCGGGCATGCCACTGCCTGCTACGAAACGGCGGTGCAGTATGCCGCCCAACGCCGGCAGTTCGGCCGCCCGCTGGCCGCTTCGCAGATTGTGCAGGAGCGCCTTGCCCGCATGCACTCCGAGCTTGCCACCATGCAGCTCATGGTCATGCAGATGACCAGGCTGGACGAGGAGGGCGTGCTGACTCCAGCACAGGCGGCGCTCGCGAAATTCACGTGCACCCGCACTGCCCGCAGCATCGCCTCGAACGCCCGCGATTTGCTCGGTGGCAACGGGATCTTGTTGGCCAACCGCGTGGCCCGGCATTTCGCCGACATCGAGGGCATCCATACCTACGAAGGCACAGAGACGGTTCAAGCGTTGATCATCGGGCGCTCGATCACGGGCATCTCCGCCTTCGCGTAAAGCGGCGTCCCGCACCGCGCCTCCTGAGACGCTCGCTCACCTATATGGCCAAAATCCCAGACGCGCGCTCGGATATGAGCCCAATCGACGGAACGCTCGCTCAGATCATTACTCCACCACGGCGATCGCGAAGCCGCCCCACGCGCGATTCTCGCTACCAAGCCCACGCTGTTCGAGGAGAGCCAACCCGTTGGATCGGAGAAGTTCGGCCAGGCGCTCCCGCGAAGGCGGTGTCCTGTCCACTCCGAACCTCAATGGCTCGCCCGCTGCGGTGGCCGCCGCCCGCCCGAATCGCCAATATGGCGTTCTCGATTCAAGGGCCTCGGTTGTGAAGTAGTCGAAGGCGAGCAAGCTCCCCTTGGCGCAACTCGCGACCTTCCGGAGCGTGTCCTCGATCGCGTTCCTGTCGAGGTACATCGTGACACCCTCCCAGAGGAAAAGCGCCGGACGCCCGACGTCGAACCCGGCGTCGACGAGTTTGGCGAGCCAATCATCCTTCTCGAAGTCCGCGGACACGAACGCTACCTTGTGCGCGTCGATTCCTGCCCTGTCGAGTATTTCGCGCTTGACCGCCTGCGTCCTTGCGGCATCTACCTCGAAGGAACTGACGGGCGTGTCCGGCGGGAGGCGGTACGGGCGTGTGTCGAAACCCGCGCCGAGGACGACCAACTGGTCGATCCCGGGAAGGGCGCGGCCTACCGCGCTGTCGAAGAACGTGACCCTCGCCGATGCCTCCGCTTGTGGAGGTATCTCGCCCTCAAAGGGGTAGCGGAACGTCTTCGGGACGAAACCCGTGACGCGGTGCGCGAAGACCGTCGGCCAGAATGCCAAACGCATGCCCAACCAGGGAACGCCGGGAAGCAGGGGCAACAACCGGATGGCGGCCTGGTCTTCGCGCACGCCGAATTTGTGCATCGCCCACCTCGCGGAGAGCGGGGCCTGCGCACTTGTCGACACGCCAGAAGGTCTCGCAGACAAAAGCTTTCCCACCCAGATCACATAGCCGAGTAGCGACACCGGGAGCAGCGCAATGCTGAGCGCATAGAACGCGACGGCGGCATCGGGCTTGCGCATTTTCGGTCCTTTTCGGCTCATCGACGGTGAGCGAGCGTTGGAAAAGAGGCCGCCTACTCGGCGTCGAGGTCCGTTTCCAGGAGTGTCACCAGGGAATCGAGGGCAGCGTCGGCGCCGTCGCCCTCCGCACGAAGCACCACGACGTCGCCCTTGGCCGCGCCGAGCGTCATGAGCGAAAGGATGCTGGCGGCGTCGAGCGCGTCGTCGGCAGCCGAACCGGCCATCGCGATGGTCACTTCAACCAGCGATTCTCCCGCGGCTTCGGCAAAAATTGCCGCGGGGCGGGCGTGCAATCCGGAGCGGCTGGCGATGGTGGCGGTGCGTTCGGGCATGGTTTCTCCTTGTATTCAGGTAGGACAGTCCAGCCGGGCTCAGAGCCCGAGTTCCTCGAGGATCGGTAGTTTGGCACGGACCCAGGCCTTTGCGTCGAGCGCATCCGGTGCGCTGAGCGCCAGCCGGGCCAGCTCCTGCGCCTGTTCCAACGTCACCGTTTTGAGCACGGTTCCGACGGCGGCAAGCGACCGCGCGGTCATGGACAGCGTGGACACGCCCAGGCCAACAAGCACGACGGCGAGGGCCGGGTCCGCGGCAGCCTCACCGCAGACGCCAACGGGTTTGCCGCTGCCCTCTTCGACCGAGCCAGCCACGGTCAGCTGGACGAGGCGCAGGACGGCGGGCTGCCACGGGGTGTTGAGTTCGGCGAGGGGCCCGAGTTGCCGGTCGGCCGCCATGGCGTACTGCGTGAGGTCATTGGTGCCGAGGGACGCGAAACCCACGTGGCGCAGGACCGACGCCGAGGTCAATGCCGCCGAGGGAACTTCCACCATCACGCCGGGTTTTTTGATGCCCGCGGCATCGCACATCGACGCGAAATGGGCAGCCTCGGCCGCAGTCGAGATCATGGGCGCCATGACCCACACCTCGGCCTCTGTTTCGTCGGCCGCTATGGCGATTGCCTCGAGCTGGCGGTCCAAAACACCGGGTGTGGTGAAGTCGGTGCGGTAACCGCGCACGCCGAGTGCCGGGTTGGGTTCGGTGGCGTCGGTGAGGAAGGGAAGGGGCTTGTCGGCGCCCGCGTCGAGGGTCCGGAGCACCACTTTCTTGCCCGGGAACGCGTCGAATACGCCCCTGTACGCGGCGGCCTGTTCCAGCACGGTCGGTTCGGTGTCGCGTTCCAGGAAGCAGAATTCGGTGCGGAAAAGGCCCACGCCCTGGGCGCCCAGCGCCGCGGCCGCGGCAGCGTCCTTGGCTCCGCCGACGTTGGCGAGGAGGGGCACCAAGTGGCCGTCCGCCGTCGTGCCGTTTCCGTCAAAAGCCGCAAGGGTGGCGGCATTTTCGACCCACGCGAGGGCGGCCGCGCGCTGTTCTTCGCTGGGTTCGAGGGAGAGCGAGCCGGCTGCGCCGTCCACGAAGACTTCGGCGCCGTCAGGAATTTCGTCCACTCCGCGGGCCGCGACGACTGCGGGCAAGCCGAGCGAGCGCGCGATGATCGCGGTGTGGGACTGCGGTCCGCCGCCCGAGGTGACCAGTGCAGTCACGACGGCGGGGTCCAGCGTTGCGGTGTCGGCGGGAGCGAGGTCTTCGGCCACCAGGATGAACGGAGTGTCCGACGCCGGGATCCCCGGGGCGGGGACTCCGCGGAGTTCGGCGACGATCCGCGCGCGGACGTCCAGGACGTCGGTGGCGCGTTCGGCCATGTATCCGCCCAGGTTGTGGAGCATTTCGGAGACGGAGGCTCCGGCTTCCCAGATGGCGCGTTCGGCGGAGCTGCCGTTGTTGTTGATGAGCTTGGTGGCCGACTTCAGGAGCATGGTGTCCTTGGCCATGAGCGCCGTGGCTTCGAGCACCGCCTTGCCGTCGCCGCTGGCCTTGTCAGCCCGTGCTTTGAGCTCGTCGTGGACCGATTGGGCCGCGGCTTTCAGGCCAGCGACGGCGTCTTCCGCAGTGGTGGATGCGGCTAGCTGTTCGCCCGACGGCGGTTCGCTGACTGGTTTGGGCATCTGACGGATAGTGCCAATGACGCGGCCCGGGCTAACGCCTACTCCTTGGAAATTCTGCACTGAAATCCTCTGTTCCTGCTCTCGGATCGGACCCACCGGCTGCGGCGCCTCGGGGTCCGAAAAAATCTCCTGTGACTCACTTCATATAGCGTTGCTATAGGTGCTAGGGTAGCGGCTATGAGTTTCGATGACCAGCTTCCGCCCAAAACTCGGCTGCTCCGTGCAGCTGCCGAGTTGCTGGCGAATTCGGACGGGTCACCGGTCTCTACGCGCCAAATCACCAAACTTGCCGGCGTCACGGCGCCCACGCTTTACCACCACTTCGGCGACAAGGAGGGGCTGTTCGACGCCGTCGTTTCAGCCGGCTTCGAGGAGTATGTGGCGGGAGAGCGGGACTTCGCACCCTCTGGGGTACCCCTGGAGGACGTCCGCCGGATGTGGGACAACCACGTCCAGTTCGGACTTACCCAACCGCACCTTTACCTGGTGATGTTCGGCAACATCCGTCCGGAAAGCAGGCCGGCCATCGTGGCTGATGCCGAGTCGCTTCTGGAGGAGATGCTGAGCAAGGCGGCCATTGCCGGGCAGATCAACGTACCCCCGCGCGAGGCGGCCAGGAGCATCCTGGCGGCCAACGTCGGCGTCACGCTCATGCTCATTGCAGAGCCTTTGGAAGACCGGAACCTCGAACTTTCCACCATGACCCGGGATTCCATGATTTTCGCCGTGTCCACGGAAATTGCCCGTGGCGCCGCAGCAGACGACTCCGGCAAGTCGTCCGTTGTTGTTGCGGCAATCGCGCTGAATGCGGCACTCCAAGCCTCGCATTCAGACCAGCTATCCAGTTCGGAACTGAAGCTTTTCCTTGAATGGCTTCACCGAATCTCCAGCAGCTCCTAGAGCTGTCCTCCTTCGATAGATATCGACTGATCCCGCACTGATGCGGGGCTCACGTTAGGAATTCACACAATGGCAACAGCGTCAGTTGCGAAGCCGCGCACCAGCGTGCGCGTTGGTGTCCAAAAGTTCGGAACGTTCCTATCGGGCATGATCATGCCCAACATCGGGGCCTTTATTGCATGGGGCATCATCACGGCCCTGTTCATCCCGGCAGGCTTCTTGCCCAATGCGGACCTGGCCAAACTCGTGGGCCCCATGATCACGTACCTGTTGCCGCTCTTGATTGGCTACACGGGCGGCCGGGCCGTTCACGGCATCCGCGGCGGCGTGGTGGGAGCCGTCGCCACCATGGGTGTGATTGTGGGTACGGATATCCCGATGTTCATCGGCGCCATGCTCATGGGCCCGCTCACGGCCTGGATCATGAAGAAGCTCGACAAGGTATGGGAAGGCCGGGTCAAGCCGGGCTTCGAGATGCTGATCGACAACTTCTCCGCAGGCATCGTCGGTGCCGCCCTGGCCATCTTCGGCATGCTGGTGATCGGTCCGGTAGTGAAGGCCTTCAGCGACGGTGCGAGCAACGTCGTCGAATTCCTGGTCCACAACGGACTCCTGCCGTTGACCAGCATCTTCATCGAACCCGCCAAGGTCCTTTTCCTCAACAACGCCGTCAACCACGGCATCCTCACTCCGCTCGGCACGGAACAAGCACTGCAAAACGGCAAGTCCATCCTGTTCCTGCTTGAGGCCAACCCCGGCCCGGGCGTCGGCGTCCTGCTCGCGTACATGGTCTTCGGCAAGGGCCTGGCACGCGCTTCTGCTCCTGGCGCTGCGCTTATCCAGTTTGTCGGCGGCATCCACGAGATCTACTTCCCGTACATCCTCATGAAGCCGATCCTGATCCTCGCCACGATCGCAGGCGGCATGACCGGTATCTTCACCTTGGTGGTCACCGGTGCGGGCTTGCGCTCACCGGCAGCCCCGGGCAGCATCCTCGCGGTCTTTGCCGCAACAGCGAAAGACAGCTACTTCGGTGTGGCGCTCTCCGTCCTCCTCGCAGCCACGGTATCTTTCCTGATCGCCTCGGTGATCCTGCGGACCAGCAAGACCACCGATGTGGACGCGTTGGGCCAGGCAACGTCCAGGATGGAAGAGCTCAAGGGCAAGAAGAGTTCCGTTTCCTCCGCCCTCCTGGGCGCCGGTGGCGGTACCGCCGTCCTGACCCGTCCTATCCAGAACATCGTGTTCGCGTGCGACGCCGGCATGGGCTCCAGCGCCATGGGGGCCTCGGTCCTGCGCAACAAGATCAGGGCAGCCGGGTTCCCGGACGTCAAGGTCACCAATTCGGCCATTGCGAACCTCAGCGACACGTATGACGTCGTGGTCACGCACCAGGACCTGACAGAACGCGCCCGGCCGGTCACCTCCAGTGCCGTGCACGTCTCCGTGGACAACTTCATGAACAGTCCCCGGTACGAGGAGATCGTGGAACTGGTCAAGAGCAGCAACGCTGAGCCCGGGGCTGAAGATTCGACGGCGGTTGCCGAACCGGCCGCCGGTGCCCACGCCGCCCAGCCTGCCGCCGTCGAGGGCAAGGATGTCCTGCTCCCCCAAAGCGTGATCCTCAATGGTTCCGCGACGGACCGTGACTCGGCCATCGACGAAGCGGGCAAGCTCCTGCTGGACCGCGGCTCCGTGGACATGGGCTACATTCACGCGATGCACGAGCGCGAGGAATCCGTGTCCACGTACATGGGCAGTTTCCTGGCCATCCCGCACGGCACCAATGCTGCCAAGGACCACATCCTGCACTCCGGTGTGTCGATCGTCCGCTACCCCGAGGGCATCGACTGGGGCGGCAAGCAGGTCAAGTTCGTCGTCGGCGTCGCCGGCATCAACAACGAGCACCTCCACATCCTGTCCTCCATCGCCAAGATCTTCACGGACAAGGCGCAAGTGGCCCAGCTCGAGCAGGCCACGTCGGTGCAGGAAGTGCTGGATCTGTTCGGAAAGGTCAACGCATAGTGAAGGCAGTCCATTTCGGGGCAGGGAACATCGGACGCGGATTCGTCGGCTTGCTGCTGCACGAGGCCGGATATGAGGTGGTCTTCGCCGATGTCGCGGAGGCCTTGATCAGCCAGCTCGCCTCCGCATCCTCCTATGAGGTCCACGAGGTCGGCGAGAACGCCGCCGTCAAGACCGTGTCCGGTTTCCGGGCCCTGAATTCGGGCACCGAAGAGGCTGCCGTCGTCGCGGAAATCGCGACGGCGGACCTCGTCACCACTGCGGTGGGGCCCCACATCCTCAAGTTCGTGGCACCGGTGATCGCGCGGGGCGTCGCCGGCCGCTCGCCGTCGTTGGCTCCGCTCCAGGTCATGGCCTGCGAGAACGCGATCAACGCCACGGACCTCCTGCACTCCGAAGTGGAAGCCGCGTGGGACGGTGCCGCCGGTGACCTTTCCTCCGCTGCTGTGTTTGCGAACACGGCGGTGGACAGGATTGTCCCCAACCAGGCGCCGGGCCAAGGCCTGGACGTGACTGTGGAGACCTTCTACGAGTGGGTGATCGACCGCACGCCCTTCGCGGGGGAGGCGCCGGTGATCCCGGGCGCGACCTTCGTGGACGAACTCGCTCCGTATATCGAACGGAAGCTGTTCACGGTCAACACGGGACATGCCTCGGCAGCGTACTTCGGCTATAGCGCCGGCTTGGAGAAGATCTCCGACGCCATGGCCGACGCCACCGTGGCTGCCCGGGTGCGGGCCGTATTGGAGGAGACCAAGCAGCTTCTCGTGGCCAAACATGAGTTCGTCGAAGCGGAGCAGGAAGCGTACGTGCAGAAGATCCTGTCCCGCTTCACCAACCCGTACTTGCCGGACACGGTGAACCGGGTGGGCCGTGCTCCGCTCCGGAAGTTGGGCCGGCACGAACGGTTCATCGGCCCGGCCGCGGAACTCGCCGAGCGCGGAGTCACGCCGGTTGCCCTCCTCGATGCGATGGCCGCAGCCCTGCGTTTCGACGACGGCGCCGACGACGAAGCCGTGGAACTCTCCCGGATGCTTTCCGAGATGGACGCCGCCGAGGCGGTCGAGCGCATTACCGACCTGCCGCCGTCGCACCCGTTGTTCCCGCAGGTGCTGAAGCTGATCGAAGACCGCAAGGCCGAGGCCTAGGCTTTCCCCGACGCTCGCTCACCTGTGTCGGGCTTTTCCCGGACGCTCGCTCACCCTCCTTCACATGAATGATGTGAAGGAGGGTTTCGGGTTTTGCCGTTATATGTGAGCGCGCGTTGCGTCGAAAAGGCTCGTTTGTGAGCGGGCGTCGGAAGGATCGCCGCTATATGTGAGCGGGCGTCCTAGCGGGCGGCGGTGTCGACGGCGGTCGTCTCGGATTCGGCCATGGCTTTCCACTCTGCCACGCGGGCCTGGTGCAGCGGCGACTTCCGGACCAGGGCGTAGGCCACGGCGAGGATCGCGAACCAGATGGGCGTGACGAGCAGGGCCGTGAGGGTGTCCGGCTGGGTCGTCAGGGCCCAGACCAGGAAGCCGAAGAAGGCGAAGACCACCCACACCATCACGATCCCGCCGGGCATCTTGAAGGTCGAGGCCTCGTGCAGCTGGGGCCGGCGCTTCCGGAAAACGAGGTAGCTCGCCAGGATGATGGACCATACGAACATGAAGCAGACCGCGGAGACGGTGGTGACCATGTCGAAGGCTGCTCCGATGTCCTTGCCTGCGTAGAGCAGGGCGACGCCGCCAAGGAGAAGTACGCAGGACAGGAACAGGGCGTTCTGCGGAACCTTGCGGCTTGAGAGGCGGCCGAACAACTTGGGGGCATCGCCGTCGTTGGCCAGGCCAAACACCATGCGCGACGTCGAGTAGATACCGGAGTTGGCCGAGGACATGGCAGAGGTCAGGACCACGAGGTTCACCACGGTGGCGGCGATGCCCAGTCCGGCCAGGGAGAACATGGCGATGAACGGGCTGTGGCCGGCCTTGAACTCGGTCCACGGGATGACGGACATCAGGATGATGAGCGCGCCGACATAGAACAGCATGACGCGGACCGGGATGGCGTTGATGGCGCGGGGCAGGTTGTGCTCCGGGTTTTTGGTCTCGGCCGCGGCGGTGCCCACCAGTTCGATGCCGACGAACGCGAAGACCGCGATCTGGAAGCCGGCAACGAACCCCATGAATTCCTTGGGGAAGAAGCCGCCGTGGCTCCAGAGATTGGTCAAGCTAGCGGCTCCGGCGTCGGACGTGAAACCGGTGGAGATCATGACGATACCCACGATGATCAAAGCGGCGATGGCAACGATCTTGATGAGTGCGAACCAGAACTCAGTCTCGCCGAAGGCCTTCACTGTGGGGAGGTTCAGGAGGAGCAGGATGGCGATGGTCGCGAGGCCCGGGATCCAGAGCGGCACCCCCGGCCAGAGCTCATTTGCGTAGCCCGCGATGGCGATCACATCGGCCACTCCGGTTACCACCCAGCAGAACCAATAGGTCCAGCCGGTGAAGAAGCCCGCCCAAGGACCAAGCAGGTCGCCGGCGAAGTCGCTGAAGGACTTATAGTTCAGGTTGGACAGCAGGAGCTGGCCCATGGCGCGCATGACGAAGAACAGCATGAAGCCGATGATCATGTACACGAAGATCACTGACGGGCCGGCGACGGAGATGGTCTTTCCGGAGCCCATGAAGAGGCCCGTGCCGATGGCGCCGCCGATGGCAAGCAACTGGATGTGGCGGTTGCTCAGTGAGCGCGCCAGATGCGGCTCGCTGTCTTTGCTGGAGGCAGTGCGGTGCCCCGTTGTTGTCTGGTGAGACATATCTGAATCCTTCGAGTGATTCGCCGCATGGTGACGTGGCTAACAAATCTGCTAGTCCAAAGTAACTCGAAGCATCCAAGAATTTGTGATTGATCGTTTCACCCAGAATTCATGGAGGCGCGTAAAACGAATCTTCCAGCTTGTGTCAGGCTGGTGCTATGAGTCACACAAATCCAGGCGTGAAGCCGCTGTTGAGCATGGTTCTGGACGAAGGCGTCTTCACGCTCCGCCGGGCACACTGGGAGGACCTGCCCGCCATTCTCAGATTGCTCGCCGCGGATCAGTTGGGTAGCTCCCGTGAAAATGCCGACGACGTCGGACCCTATCTGCAGGCGTTTCAGCAGATCAACGAGGATCCGGCCCAACTGTTGGTGGTCGGCCATTTGAATGGCGCTTGCGTGGCAACTTTCCAGCTGAGTTTCATCCCGGGCTTGGCTCGGAAGGGCTCATTGCGCTGCCAGATCGAGGCCGTGCGCGTCGCCGCAGAGTTGCGGGACCATGGCGTCGGGGCGGCCATGATGCAGTGGGCCATCGAAGAGGCGCGGAACCGCGGCTGTACCCTGGTCCAGCTCACCAGTGATAAGTCCCGGACGGATGCCCATCGCTTCTATGAGCGGCTTGGGTTCGTGGCCAGTCACGAGGGAATGAAGCTCGCGCTGTAGTGCCGGAGGGCGCAAAGCAAAAGTACCTACCCTTGATATTTAGGTAACCTAACTCTTAGGATACCTAAGTATGAACGACAATCAATCTGACGACGCGCTCCTCGCCCTCGCCCAATCATTCCGGGAAGCCTTGCGGCAGAGCGTCTATGTGATGCGCCGCCTCGATTCCGAGGAGCAGCTCAGCTCCGCCCAGCTTGGCGTCCTCAAGATGGCGCTCGACGGCGGTGCCCGCGTCGGAGGGATCGCCCGGAACCTGGGGGTCAAGGTCCCCAGCGCCACCGAGCAGATCATCAAGCTTGAGCGCGCGGGCCTCGTCAAACGCGAAGCGGATCCGGACGACTCCCGTGCCGTCCGCGTCGCCGCGACCGCGGCGGGACGTGCCGCCGTCGAGAATGCAGACCGCCGCCGCAACGAATTCATCGCCGGGATCCTCGGAACTCTGAGCGAAGCGGAACGCCACGCCGTGGAAGCCGCCCTTCCGGTGTTCGACAAGATCAACCACTCAGTCCAGTACTGAACAAACCCAACTGAAGAAGCCCAAGAACTAGGAGAGCAGTCCATGAAAGGCCAGCTCGCAGAGCAACTGCAGCCAGCGGAAGAAACCCTCGAGGCCGAGAAGGCTTCGTTCCTCAAGCAACCCAAAGCTGTCTGGGCCACGGCGATTGCCGCCGTCTTCGCCTTCATGGGTATCGGCCTGGTGGACCCGATCCTGCCGGCCATCGCCAAGAACCTTCAGGCCAGCCCCAGCCAGGTGTCGTTGCTCTTCACGAGCTACTTCCTGGTGACCGCGGTCGCGATGCTCGTGACCGGTTTCGTCTCATCGCGGATCGGCGGCAAAAAGACGCTCATGATCGGCCTGGCCCTGATTGTCGTTTTCGCCTCGCTGTCCGGCTTGTCCGGAAGCGTGGGTGAGCTGGTCGGATTCCGCGCTGGTTGGGGACTTGGCAACGCTCTCTTCGTGGCCACGGCGCTCGCCGTGATTGTCGGCGTCGCAAGCGGTGGAACCGGCACCGCGATTATTCTTTACGAAGCCGCCCTTGGCCTAGGCATTTCCCTCGGCCCGTTGCTCGGCGCGCTGCTCGGCGGCTGGCAGTGGCGCGCACCGTTCTTCGGCACCGCGGTCCTCATGGCCGTCTCCTTCATCGCCTTGCTGGCCCTGCTGCCCAAGACGCCGACGCCGGCCACGAAGGCCCGTTTGCGTGACCCGCTCCTCGCCCTGGGCCACAAGGGCCTTCGCACCACTGCGGCCAGTGCCCTGTTCTACAACTACGGCTTCTTCACGATCCTTGCCTTCACGCCCTTCATCCTGGGAATGGACGCCTACGGTATCGGTGCCGTGTTCTTCGGTTGGGGCGTAGCCGTAGCCGTGTTCTCTGTCTTCGTTGCACCCCTGCTGCAGCGTCGCTTCGGCACCACCAACGTCCTGGTCGGCACACTCGGGGCGCTTTTGCTGGACCTCGTAGGGCTGGGACTGGCCGCGGGGCACTCGGTGACTGCCGTCGTCGTGCTCGTCATTGTGGCGGGCGCCCTGCTGGGCATCAACAACACGCTGTACACCGAACTGGCCATGGAGGTCTCCGATTCGCCGCGTCCCGTGGCCTCGGCCGGGTACAACTTTGTGCGCTGGATGGGCGGCGCGCTGGCTCCGTTTGTCGCTGCGCAGCTGGGCGAGCACTTCGGTCCCCAGGTCCCGTTCTTCGCTGCCGCCCTCGCCCTCGGGTTCGCGATCCTCGTAGCCGCAAGTGGCCGCCGATACCTGAAGTCGCACGAACCGCACCTCGTGTAATAAGAGGGCCCAACTAGCTCGCAGTTGTTGTCGTTATGAAGCTTCATAACGACAACAACTGCGAGTCACTTGGGTGGGGGAGGCTACTTGGGTTCCGTGACCGCGAACTCCGCGGGCTTGGAGCCCTTCGGGACGAACAAGGTGTCGGCCTGCTCGAGGGACATGCCGTTGGTTTCGGGCACCTTGAACATGACAAAGAAGAACGACGCCGCGGCGAACAGTGCGTACATGCCGTAAGTCAGCGGCAGCGAACCGGCCGCCATGACGGGGAAGCTCAAAGTGACCGCGAAGTTGGCGATCCACTGGGCTGCAGCGGCCAGGCCCAGCGCGCGGGCACGGATGCGTGAGGGGAAGATCTCTCCCAGGAGCACCCACACCAACGGTCCCCACGAAGCTCCGAAGCTCACCACGAACACGTTGGCTGCCACCAGGGCAACCGGACCCCAGGCTCCGGTCAAGGACACCGAGGATCCCGACCCGGTGGCGGAAGAGAAGGCCAACGCCATGGCACCAAGGGACACGGCCATCCCGATCGAGCCCGCGAGCAGGATGGGCCGCCGGCCGATGCGGTCCACGAGTGCGATGGCCACGAGGGTCACCAGGATGTTGGTGACAGACGTTGCCACCGAGATGGTCAGGGAGTCCTGCTCGTGGAAGCCGACTGCTTTCCACAGGGTGGTGGAGTAGTAGAAGATCACGTTGATGCCGACGAATTGCTGCAGCACGGACAGGATGATGCCGATCCACACCACGGGTTGCAGGCCGAAGGCCTTTCCACGCAGCGAGCCCTTCTTGGTGGAGAGCTCGTCCTCCTTGATCGAGTCGCGGATCTCGCGGATGTGGCGTTCGGTGTCGTCGCCGGGCATCAGGGTGTCGAAGACTTTGCGTGCGGTGTCTTCCTTGCCGTTGAGGACCAGGAAGCGCGGGGACTCAGGCAGCCGGAAGGCGATCACGCCGTATACCGCGGCGGGCACGGCGCAGGCGATGAACATCCAGCGCCACGCCTCAATGCCGAGCCACAACGCATGGTGGGCGCTTCCCGCAGAGGTTGCCAGGACGGCGTCGGACAGCAGGGCCGCGAAAATACCGGTGGTGATCGCCAGCTGCTGCAACGATGCGAGCCGGCCACGGACCCGGCGCGGCGAGATTTCAGAGATGTAGGCCGGCGCGATCACGGAGGCGAGGCCGATGCCGAGGCCGCCCACCAAGCGCCAGAAGACCAAGTCCCAGATGCCGAAAGCCAAGCCCGTCCCGATGGAACTGACCAGGAAGAGAGCGGCGCCCAGCTTCATGGCGGGGATGCGGCCGTAGCGGTCGGCCACCTTGCCCGCGAGATAGGCCCCTGCTGCACAGCCGAGCAACGCGACCGCCACAGCGAGGCCAGTGACGGCCTCGCTCAGCATGAATTCGGCCTTCATCGCATCGACGGCCCCATTGACGACGGAGGAATCGAAGCCGAAGAGGAAACCGCCTACCGCCCCGGCAACGGCCAGGCCGATTACCTTGCGTGGGACGCCGGAGCGGCTGTCGGAGCTGGAATTGGGCATGGCTCTCCCTTGAGGAAAATTAGTGGATTGTGCGGCGCGGTCGTCATCGGCAGCTGAGTCCGACGGGGACGCCGGTGCACTCGCGCTACACAGTGTGGCACGCTCCCAGCGTGACTTCCAGTCAACGCGGCCGGCCACGCAGGAGGTGTCACGCGACGCAGACTTTTGCGCCGCCGTCGGACGCTTGCCTGCGCGAACACCGGAAACGACAACGGCAGGCAGTCCAAAAGACTGCCTGCCGTGACGCGATAAGGAGAGCCTAGTGGGCCGAAACGGACTCTTTCGCAGCCGTCTTCGGATCCGTCAGCTTCTTGTTCGGCAAAGCGAACGTGATGAGGAACGCCAGGCCGGTGAGGGCCGCGGCGGTCAGCATCACGGTGTCGATCGACTGTGCGAAGCCTTCAAGGATGGGGCGCGTGAGCGCCGGGTTGGCATGGTGCAGCCAGCTGGTGTCGTTCAGCGAATCGTTCGTGGCGCCGTTCTTGAAGAAGTCGTACAGCTTCGCGTTGGCCGGATCCGCAGCAACCGCGGGATCCTTGAGCACCTTGAGGTAATCGGCGCTGCCCATGGCGTCCTTCATGCCCGAGGCGATCTTGTCGGCGGCCAGGCTGAAGAGCATCGAGATGAACACGGCGGTTCCCACGGCACCGCCCATGGAACGGAAGAACGCCGCGGTAGACGTGCCCACGCCCATGTCCTTCGACGGCACGGAGACCTGCATGGCCAAGGTGAGCGGCTGCATGCAGAAGCCCAGGCCCATGCCGAAGAAGACGGCGATCAGGCCGGGGACCCAGAGTCCGGTGTCCACGCCGAGGGACAGTCCCATGACGATGGCAGCCGCGGTCAGGATGCCCGTGCCGAGGATCGGGAAGATCCGGAAAACGCCCGACGACGAGATGGTACGGCCCGCTGTAATGGAACCGAAGAGGATGCCCACCGTGAAGGTGATCATCATGAGGCCGGCCTCGGTGGGAGTGAGGACCTTGACCAGCTGGAGGTACATCGGGAGCATCGCGATGGCCCCGAACATGCCGATACCAATGATGAAGTTCAGCAGGGAAGACAAGCCGAACGTGATGTTCCTGAAGAGCCGCAGGGGGATCAGCGCGTAGTCCCCGGCACGACGCTCAACCAGCAGGAACGCGATGATGCCGATGACGCCAAGCCCGTAGCAGATCCACGAGTTGCCGGAGGTCCAGCCCCAGCTGCGGCCTTGTTCGGCCACGAGCAGCAGCGGGACGATGGCCAGCGTGATGGCTCCTGCGCCCCAGTAGTCGATCTTCTGCTTGACGTGCTTCGCGGGAAGGTGCAGGTAGAAGAACACCACGGCCAGTGCGGCCAGGCCGATGGGCAGGTTGATGAAGAAGACCCAGCGCCAGCCGTCGAAGCCAAGGATGTTGGCGGAGCCTGCGAAAGCACCGCCGACCACGGGCCCGAGGACCGAGGAAACGCCGAAGACGGACATGAAGTAGCCCTGGTACTTGGCGCGATCCTTCAGGGCAACGATGTCGCCGATGATGGTCAGCGCGAGGGCGAGCAGACCACCGGCGCCCATGCCCTGGATGCCGCGGGCGATGGCCAGCTCGGTCATGGAGTGCACGGAACCGGCGTACAGGGAGCCCGCGAGGAAGATCAGGATCGCGGCCAGGTAGAGCGGACGGCGGCCGAAGATGTCGCTGAGCTTGCCGTACAGCGGGGTGGTTACCGTGGATGTGATGAGGTAGGCGGTAGTCGCCCACGCCTGCAGGGACAGGCCGTCGAGGTCGTTGGCGATGGTGTAAATGGACGTGGACACGATGGTCTGGTCCAGGGAGGACAGGAACATGCCGAGCATGAGGCCCACCATGACGGTGAGCGTCTGACGGTGTGTCAGGACCTCTCCGGCGGCCCGCACAGGCGTGGCTTTGGACATTGCTTCTCCAAGGGTGGATGAAAAGGGGACTAAGCAGGATAGTTGCTTTCAGTAACTATCCTAATGGCTCCTCTATTCCCTGTCTTACCCGATTGGAGAGAAATATGTCACCGTTCCACGAGAATCCCGTCGGGATCGCAGTAGATCAGGTTGCCGGGTTCGATGTGCACTCCATCAATCAGCAGCGCGATGTCCACTTCGCCGCGGCCCACTTTGGAGCTCTTCTTGGGGTTGCTCCCGAGGGCCTTGACGCCCAACGGCAGCTTCGCGATCGCCACGCGATCGCGGATGGCGCCATTGATCACGACGCCGGACCAGCCGTTCGCGACGGCGCTCTCGGCGATCATGTCCCCCATGAGAGCCGTGCGCAGCGAGCCGTAGCCGTCCACCACCAGCACGGCGCCTTCGCCGGGGGTCGCCAGAACCGCCTTCACCAAGGCATTGTCCTCAAAGCACTTGATGGTGCGGACGGGGCCGTTGAAGTGCGAGACGCCGCCGAGGTCCTGGAACTGCAGTGATATCGACTCAACATCCTCGGCACGCTCGTCGTATAAATCGGCGGTGTTGATGGGGTTCGCTGGGCTGTTCATCGTTGATCCTCCTCGGTCCGTTGGAGTTACCCTAACGTGCGCGGACGTGCCTTGGCGCTAGGCTGAATTCACACGTCCAGACGCCAGGGGAGAATCGTCATGAGCCCGTCCGATCTGCCCGGTTCACTGCCTGAGGGACCGGCGACGGATCCTGCCCTCGTAACTGTTCCGACGGGGTTGCAGGCAGGCCCGACGACGGCGCTCGCCGAGCCCGTGGAGCGCGTCCGATCCCTGTGGGTCACCGGAGTGGTGCTCGTCAATGTGGGCATCAACGCCGCTTTCTTCGGGCCCATCCAGGTGTTGCTCGGACAGCAGGCAATCCATTTTGACGAAGGACAGAAGGAAGCCATCCTTGCGCTTGTCACGGGATGCGGCGCCGCGGTATCGATGGTTGCGAATCCCCTTTTCGGAGCGTTCAGCGATCGCACTACGTCCCGCCTTGGGCGACGCGTTCCGTGGGTACTCTTCGGTGCCATCCTCGGCACCGCAGCCTTGGTGGCCCTGGCGGGCGCTCCCAATGTGGCGGTCATGACCATTCTGTGGTGCCTTGTCCAGGCCGGGTGTAACGGAGCCTATGCGGCTATCACAGCTGCTATTCCGGATCGAGTACCAGTTCCCCAGCGCGGCGCGGTCGGCGGGCTCGCGGCTATGGGGCAGACCGTGGGCATTCTCGCGGGGGCGGTCATTGCTTCCGTGGTTTCCGGGAACTTTGCCCTCGGTTACATCGTGTGCGCTGCCGCGCTGCTGGCCGGGGTCGTGCTCTATCTTTTCAAGAATGGCGACGTACCTCTCGCTCCCGAGGCCAGGCCACCGTTCAAACTGTGGACATTCGTCAAGGGCTTTTGGATCTCACCTGTCAAATACCCGGACTTCGCGTGGGCCTGGTTGACGAGGTTCCTGGTCAATGTCGGCAACCACATGGTCACCTTGTACCTGCTCTTCTTCCTCAAGGATGCCGTGCATATCGAGGAAATGCAGGGGATCAAGCCGGAGTTCGGCGTCCTCATCCTGACAGGCCTGTATGCCCTCATGGTGATCGTCACCAGCGTGGTGGGCGGTGCCATCAGCGACCGCATGGGCAAACGCAAACCGTTGGTCATTGCTTCCTCCGTCGTCATCTCGATAGCTGCGTTGATCCTCGCGTTCGAACCCACGTGGGCAGGGGCCATTGCGGGTGCCGTGGTGCTTGGCGTGGGCTTCGGTGCGTATCTGGCGGTCGACTTCGCCCTCATTACCCAAGTGCTGCCTGCGGCGTTGGACCGGGGCAGGGACCTTGGGGTCATCAACGTGGCCAACTCTTTGCCGCAAGTGATTGCGCCGGCAATTGCCTCCGTTTTCGTTGTGTTCTGGGGTGGCTACGTTTCGCTGTACGTGGCCGCAGCTGTCGTCGGTCTGCTGGGTGCCGTATTCGTTGTGAAGATCAAGGGCGTGGCGTAGCCTCCGGGAATCGGTTCTCAGGGAACTGACAACTTGCTGCCGTATCATTGTCAGGACGCGCTCGGTCTATGGGGGGCCGCGCAATCCCCCCGAACGAAGCCCAAACCAACAGAACGCCGGAAATGTCCGAACCGAACTCCTTGGAACCGTATTCGCTGGATCTGGCCGCGGGGTTGCCCCAAATGGCGGCTGCTCCCACCACGCCGAGACAGCTATTGCGCTACGCCCGGATACTGAAGACTGCTGCGGGATTCGCCCAGCGCCAGTTCGATACTGTGAGCCTTTCTGACGTATCCACCAGGGCCCACGTTCCGCTTGGGACGCTCTACCGATACTTTCCGTCCACGGTTCACCTGATGCTTGCGGTCTACCGGCAGCAGCTGCGGGAACTCAACGACTCCAAGCCGGCGTCTTCGAGGTGCAGCCAGCAGGAACTCGCGGGTCTCGGGATGGAGATTTTCCACATGCGGGTCATGCAGCCCGCCGTCGAACATTGCTTGTCCCGCACGTGGGATACCCGCGATGGTGACATCCCCGTGCTCTTGCGGGATATCGAAGCGCTCTCCGCCGAGATGGTGGCTGCTGCGATCGGTGACGCTGGGAGGGCCCGGATTCTGCTCCACGTCGTCAGTGGTCTGGTCCAGTCCGTCAACTGCCGCCGGATCTCACTTTTCGACGCGGAGAAGGACCTCAAGAACGCCTGCAAGCTGATCGCGGACGCGTAGTTTTTCGAGGAACCCACGTAATTGGTCTAGACCACTACGACCAAAAGTATGAGTTTATGGCTGGATGTATCTAGTCTTCCTATCAAGCCCCTGTCTACGAAGACAGGAGCCAAGCGGCTAGCAGCCCATATCCGCAGGAGCTTCACAGCACGGACCAGCCACCCTTGGTCCGGCACCGAAGCCTCTATACCTGCCCGAATTGTGCCGTGGGTTCACGGCTAGCCTGAGGAGACAACGACGTGTCCGTCGAGACCATCACCCCTGAACAGAATCTGACTGCCCTGGCGCTGAGCGAAGAGGAAATCTTCGCCGCCCACGAAGGCGGCAAGCTCTCCGTTTCCAGCACCGTGCCGCTCTTGAACAAGCGGGATCTTTCCATTGCGTACACCCCCGGCGTCGCCGAGGTGAGCCGCGCGATCCACGCCAACCCTGAGCTTGCACGGACGCACACATGGGCCGAGCGCCTCGTGGTGGTCGTTAGCGACGGCACCGCCGTCCTGGGCCTGGGCGACATCGGGCCAAGCGCCTCCCTCCCGGTCATGGAAGGGAAATCGGCGCTGTTCAAGGCCTTCGGCGATCTCGACTCCATCCCCTTGGTCCTCAACACCACCAACGTGGACGAAATCATCGAGACCCTGGTCCGCCTGCGTCCCAGCTTCGGCGCCGTCAACCTCGAAGACATCTCCGCGCCCCGCTGCTTCGAACTCGAAGAGCGCCTCATCGAAGCCCTCGACTGCCCCGTCATGCACGATGACCAGCACGGCACCGCCGTCGTGGTTCTCGCAGCATTGACGAATGCCGCAAAGGTGACCGGCCGCGAACTTGAGGGACTGAAAGTTGTGGTGTCCGGTGCGGGCGCCGCGGGCATCGCCGTCTCCGAGATCCTGCTGACCGCTGGCGTCAAGGACGTCGTCCTTCTGGATTCCAAGGGCGTGATCAACGCGGAGCGCGCGGACCTCGTGGCCGACTCGGGCAGCGTCAAGGCCCGCTTCGCCCGGCGGACCAACCCCCGCGGCCTTTCCGGTGGACCCGCAGAGGCTCTTCAGGGCGCCGACGTGTTCATCGGCGTTTCCTCGTCCAAGCTGGCCGAGGAACACTTGAAGCTCATGAACCAGGATTCGATCGTGTTCGCGCTGTCCAACCCGGACCCCGAAGTCCTGCCGGAGGTCGCCGTCAAGTACGCGGCCGTCGTGGCCACTGGCCGCAGCGACTTCCCGAACCAGATCAACAACGTCCTGGCCTTCCCCGGAATTTTCCGCGGAGCCTTGGACGCCGGGGCACGTCGGATCACCCCGGCCATGAAGATCGCCGCGGCCCGCGCGATCGCCGCCCTGGCCGAGGAAGAACTCTCCGCCGATTACATCGTGCCCAGCCCGCTGGACCCCCGCGTCGCTCCTGCGGTCACGGCGGCGGTTGCCGCGGCGGCTGAATAGCGCGCGCGCAATACCCGAAGAGCCGACGACGGCGACGCTTCCGTGCTGGGAAGCGTCGCCGTCGTTTTTTGTTCCGAAGTGCGGGATATGTGAGCGAGCGTTGGGGATTTTGGTGGGATATGTGAGCGAGCGTTGGGGATTTTGGCGGGATAAGTGAGCGAGGGTTGGTTCCGACGAACGCTCGCTCACCTTTGGGGCCGTTTGAACAAACGCTCGCTCACCTCTCGCGTTGGCTCCGAGGATGAATCCGCTGGCTTCCGGGTGGAGATCGGACGCTGGAGGGCAGAATCGGCGCTCCCGTGTCCTTGGCCGTGGATAGGGTGGCTGACATGGAACAGACACTGAAGGTTGCACGGCATTGGGGCGCCCCCGCGGCGGCCGTCATTTTCTTCACGCTGTGGTGCGTGGGCGAGGCGGGGAGGATGGGGCCGTGGCCGGGGCTGAACTATTGGCCCGGCACCTGGATGCTCGTTCTGATGACCTTGGCTATAGCTACAGCGGTGTGGAAACCCTATGTGTCACTCGGGCTGACCGCCATACTTTTGCTCGGTCAATTGATCCATTTCATCCGTGCGCCTTGGCCCAATCATTGGGCAATCTACATCGGTTCGTACATTGCGTTGGCGTTCATTCTGTGGACCGGATCCCGCAGGCAGCGGTCGATCGCAGGAGTAGCCAACCTCGTGTTCACAGCCGTCATAACCTTTTTGATGTTGTCGTGGCGCTACGGGCAGGGCGTTGGTTGGTTCAGGCCACTGTATTCGGGAGACCGGGGCGCCCTGAGTTACTACGGCGCGCAGCTCTTCTCCACCCTGATCCTGATCGCCGCCGGCTGTGCGGCCGTCGGGATCGCATTGCGCCTTTACGAAGAACGCGGAAGTCTCTTCAAAGCCCGGAACCTCGTCCAGGCGAACCTCAAGGAGACCGAGGTCGAGCTGGTCGTGGAGCAGGAGCGCACGCGGATCGCCCGGGACCTCCACGACGTCTTGGCGCACTCGCTCGCAGTGATCGCCGCGCAAGCTGACGGCACCCGCTATCTCAGCCAGGACCAGCCCAAGGCCGTGCTCGACGCCTTGGAGAACATCGCGGTATCCGCCCGCCATGCCCTTGTGGACGCCCAACGGGTCATTGAGGGAGTGCGCGACGACGGTCTGGTGGCCCCGCAGCCCCGGCTCACCGACGTCGGGCCTCTCGTGGAGCGGATGCGTCAGGGGAGCCTCAAGGTCCAGCAGAGCGAAACCGGAATTCCCGTGGACCTTGGCGCGGGCCAGCAACTCGCAGTATTCCGGATTGTGCAGGAATGCCTCACGAACGCCCTCAAGCACGGCGGACGCGGCACAGCAGTGCGCCTTCATTTTGACTGGAGCGGCCCGGGGCTGACCATGCACGTCGCTTCGGAATTGCCGGCGTCCGTTTCGGTTGGGGGGACGGACGACGGCGATGCTGCCGAACGTGTGGGGCGCGGGATCCCCGGAATGCGCGAGCGTGCGCACCTCGCCGGCGGCTGGCTCAGTTCCGGGCCCGACGGCGAGCAGTTCCGTGTGACGGTCTTCATTCCTTATGGCTCGCGGCCGGCGGCGCTCCTTCCGGAAAATGAAGCGGACGAAGATGTCTCGTCCGCCAAGGGGCCGGAGCAGGAGCCGGCGCTGGCCCTCGAGGGTGCGTCGCCGTCGTCGGGCCCTGAGTGGGAAAGCGTCGGACGTGGCTGAAATACCCATCACGGTTGCCTTGGTGGACGACCAACCACTATTCCGTTCCGGTATCCGCATGCTGGTGCAGAGCCAATCGGACATGGACATGGCTTGGGAGGCCGACGACGGCGAGCAAGCCGTAGCCCTCGCGGCCAAGCAGCGGCCGGACGTCATGCTGATGGACCTTCGGATGCCCGTGCTGGACGGAGTCGAGGCCACGCGGCGCATCACGGGGGAGGCCGATGCTGCCGGCGTGGACAAGCCAAAGATCATCGCGCTGACCACGTTCAACAGGGACCAAGCCGTGGTTGACGCAGTGCAGGCGGGTGCGAGCGGCTACCTGCTCAAGAGCGCCGAGCCGGAATTCCTGTTGGCCGCTATCCGGACCGTCTATTCGGGCTACTCGGTGATCGCGCCTGGTTCGGTTCACGAGCTCTTCCAGCACGCAGCGAGGACAGTGCCGGTCGCCGGCCCGGACCTCACCGTGATGGACGAGCTGTCTCCACGCGAGCGGGATGTGTTCCTGCTGGCGGCCAAAGGCTTGGGGAACGCCGAGATGGCGCAGAGCCTGTTTGTCTCCGAGGCCACCGTGAAATCCCACCTGCGCAGTGTCCTCAGCAAGCTCGGGCTGCGCACCAGGCTTCAGCTCGTGGCGTTCGCCTACGAACGCAGGCTCCTCGGGTAGGCACGTGGGAACGGTCAGGCCCCGGGTGCAAAGGCGGCGGCCGCCCGGAAGGAACGGTCGCCGTCGTGCAACTGCAGAGTGCTGCAGAGTCAGGGTGCGCTACATGGCGCGGCCCTTCGACTCCTCTCTTACATCGCGTCCAAGCCACACGCCAAGGGCAACCATGACAACACCGAGAACCAGGTGCAGCCAGTCGTCCGCGGCGTTCATGGGCACGAAGTCAGCGCTCATGTTCGACAAAGTGATGAGGCCGTAGATCCACAGGACGAGGTAGATTGCGCCGCCACCGATGAGGTAACCACGCGCCATCCTTCCAGTCCTCGCGAAGTACAGGCCTGCCGCGCCGAATAGCAGGTGGACAATGTTATGCAGGATGGATACTTGGAAAACTCCAAGAAGCATGGCGCCCGAGTCATGTCCTGCGAAGGTCATGGCGCCGTAATTGCTGGTGATGCCCGGGATAAATCCCAGGACGCCAACAGCCAGGAAAACCCAGCCCAAACCGAGTGCTGTGTTGTGGAGCGTCAGCCCCATTGCGTGGTGCTGCGCGGGGTGTGAAGCAGTAGTCATAGCTCCTCCCGATCACGATACTAATCCGGCCCTTCAAATGGAGGGCCGCATCGCGGCAAGGAGTCGGAACCCTGCCGACGTGGATATCTTACTCCCGAAAACCCCGGAAATAGAGGGCAAAGGTCGGGACAAGCGCAGCTAGCATGGTTCTGTGATGCCCAATTCTGCGACGCTTTATCCTGCGATGGCAGGGCAACCGTGAGTGAGCCATCGGCTCCCGGAGTCCGCGGAGCGATTTTCGGCGACACCAGGGACATCACGCCGTTCCGGAACGGACATGTCCGCACATCCGTAGGTGGATTGGCTGAGGGCTTGAGCGGAGCGATTTGGGGCGTCCTGAAAGGAAAGGCCGCAGGCCGGATCGACGTGGCCGGGGATGTTCCGAGGCTCAAACGGCTGGCCGGCAAGACCGCCAAATCGGTGTACGACGCGGTCTTCACCAGCACGGAACCGGACCGCCTCCTCACCCTGGCGCGCAGCTACCCCGGCTGGGCTGGCCTCTGCTATGTGATGGCCGGACTGCTTGTGTACCAACACGGCGGATATCTCCGGGCGTCCGAGCTTCTGCAGCGGGGCTTGTCCATACGGATCGACGACGCCGCCAGCCAGTTCTCCTCAAGCTACCTCCGCAGGGTGGTCACGCGGATCGAGGTAGCGGAACGGATTGACGTTCCGGTCCTGTTCAGCGAGGAATCCGTGTTCCTTGCGCTCTCGCATTGCTTCCGGGAGACGGGCCAGACGGCAGAGGCCCTGGACATCCTGGCCAGCTTGCCGCCGTCGTTGCCCTCTGCTTTGGCCCGCTGCACCGCAGCGGCGGCGCTCGACCGGCACGCCGACGTCGTTGCCTGGACTGAGGGGCTCCGCAACACGGACGACCTCTCGGCGGCGCTGCTGCTGATACGTGCGCAGTCGCTCAGGGTATTGGGGGAGCGGGAGGAGGCGCAGGCTGCTCTCGTGGAGGTGCTCCGGAGGAAGAAGACAAGCCTCGCCTTGCGCAATGACGCGCTCACGGACCGGGCCTTGTCGAGGCTTGAGGCCAGGCGGCGGCCCAACCCGCGGCTTCCCGTTCCAAGGGTGGTTGTGCGTCGGAAACAAGGCAAGCCGGAAGGGGCCGAACTGGACGCCGTCGATGGGATCCGCAGGGACATCGAGGTGCGCCGAATGTGGAACAAGGACTTCGGCGAACCGGACGACTAAGGCCGGCCCCGCGTCACCCGAGCAGCGGAAGTAGCTGTTCGCCCAACAGAACAGCCCCGAGCCCCATCATGATGATGCCGCTGCTCAGCGTCACCACGCGTGCGGCGGAAGGCCGGGACTGAAGCAGCTTTCGTGAAGTCAGCGCCACTGCTGTGTAAATGGCTCCCGCCAACAACACGAACGTGAGGCCCAGCACGCCTGACTGCACCGCCACCGGCAAGGGCGTCTCGGGGCTCACGAATTGCGGCACCAGCGCGAGGAAGAACAGCAGCCCTTTGGGGTTGATGCCGCTTGTGCCCATGCCTTGCAGGAAGGTGCGCAACTGGTTTCGCGACTGCCCGACGGCGTCATCCGCACTGAAGCTTGCGCCGCGCCACGAGCGCACGGTGCTCACGCCGAGCCAGAGCAAATAGGCTGCGCCCGCGATCGTCAGCCAGCCAAGAAGCCCCGGAACCCCCGTCAGGAGGGCCGCGAGTCCGGCCACCAGGAGGGCCGTGTGTAGCACGTAGCCGCTACACAGGCCGGCCACGGCGGGGAGGAAGCTGCGCTGCCGCAGGCCTGCGGCAATCGAATACGCCCAATCGACGCCAGGGGTGCACGCCAGGGTGACGGCGACAATGACGAAGGCGAGGAAAAGGTGCGGATTCATGGTGGCTCCTGGCTGGTGGTTACACCATGAACTTTATGGAAAATCGGCCCATAAGTGTTCCCATCTTTAGCCAGACTTGCCGGTATCTAGGTAAGATATTTGCGTGATTGATGGAATAGATAGAACTATTTTGCGCCACCTCAAAGAGGATGGCCGAATGACTGCCACCGCGCTCGCCGCCAAGGTGGGATTGACGGTGGCGCCGTGCCATCGCAGGCTGCGGGATCTTGAGGCGTCGGGCGTGATCCGGGGGTACAGGGCAGACATCGATCCGGGTGCGATTGGCTTGGGTTTCGAAGCGATAGTCTTCGTGACCCTGCGTCAGGCTGACCGCGCCACGATGTCGGAGTTCGAAGACCGTGTGGCGGCCATTCCGAACATCGTCGAAGCCCAGCGGCTCTTCGGCTCGCCGGATTACCTCCTGCGCGTGATCGCAGCCGATCTTCCGGCCTACCAGCGCTTCTACGACGACCAGCTCTCGGCACTTCCCGCCGTCGAGCGCCTCAATTCGACGTTGGTGATGAAGAACTTGAAGTCGAACGCGGGACCGCCGGTCTGAGTTCGGTTAAATGTCGTAGCCTCCTGGCAGAGTGCTTCCATGGAAGCGATCGGATACTTCGACAAGCGGCGGGGCCTTGCGTCCCGCGGGCTGTCCCGTCATTCCCGTCTTCCGCATCTTTCCGGAGTCCCGGGCGGGCTGGCGTTGGTGGATCCTCCCGGCCCGGGCGGCCCGGGCGGCCGGGGCGGCCGGCAGGCCGTGTTGGACGGGGCCGTGGCGGCGCTGAGGTCGCTGGCGGAGAAAGCGGCCGACGACGTCGGAGGCCCGGGTTTCCAGGAGGCTGTCGC